>NZ_JBQEOF010000011.1:0-217903 GCF_052044995.1 Roseateles sp. 22389 | reverse complement strand
GGCCACCGCGGCGCCCTGACTCCCGACGCGCAGATCAACCTTCGCCTGGCCCTGACGCCGCCGGCACGATCGCCGGCGCGTGCCGTCGCATCAACTCGTCGACCCAGTCGATGAACACGCGCAGCTTGGCGCTGACGTTGCGGTTGGGCGGATAGGCGAGGTACATCGGCATCGGATCCATCGTCCAGTCCTCGAGCAACGGCACCAGCTCGCCGCGCGCCGCATGCGGCCCGGCCATGTAGCGCGGCAGCCAGAGCACGCCCATGCCCGCAAGCCCGGCCGCCAGGTAGGCATTGCCATCGTCGGCCGCGACGACGTAGCGGCCGCGCACCTCCACCGATTCCTCCCCGCGCCGCATCTGGATCGGCGCGATGCGTCCCGTGCTCGCGCGCAGGAAACCGACGATGCGCTGCGGGTCCGCTTCGATGTCGCGGGGATGCGCGGGCACGCCGGTCGCGTCCAGGTAGGACGGCGCGGCATACACGCCCAGCGGCAGCTCGCCGATGCGTCGCGCGATCAGCGACGGCACCGTGACCTCGCCGCCGCGCAGCACCGCGTCGACGTTGTCCCCGATGACATCGACGATGCGGTCGCTGACGCCCATGTCGAGCTGGATCTCCGGATGACGCGCATGGAACTCCGGCAGCGCCGGCATCAGGACCAGCCGCGCGAAGGGCGTCGGCACGTCGACCCGCAGCCGGCCGCGCGGCGACGTGGTGGCGCTGGACAGCGCCGTGTCCGCGTCGTCCAGGTCGGCCAGCACGCGCACCACGCGCTCGTAATACGCGGCGCCGTCCGGCGTCACGCGCACCTGCCGCGTCGTGCGGTGCAGCAGCTTCACCCGCAGGCGGGCCTCGAGCTGCTGCACCAGCTGCGTCACGGTGGTCTTGCTCAGGTGCAGCGTCTGCGCCGCCTTGGTGAAGCTGCCGGCCTCCACCACGCGGGCGAAGGCGAGCAGCGCATCGAATCGGTCCATCGTCGAGTCACCTTGATTGCTGTTGGCGAGATCGGGCGCATTCTCTTTCGCGGCCGCCTGGCGTCGGCGCGACCCCGGCGGTAGATTCGCGCATCGTCCCACCGGAGCCCACGCCATGCGCCCTCGCCTCGCCGCCGTGATCGCCTTGCCGCTTGCCGCCCTTGCCCCCGCCCTCGCGCCCGCCAACGCCCATGCCGAGGACGCCCAGCTGGAGCGGCTCGGCTGGCTGGCCGGCTGCTGGGCCGCGGAGCAGGGCGAAGCGGGCTCGGTGGAGCACTGGCTGCCGCTGGCCGGCGGCACGATGCTGGGCATCGGCCGCACGGTCAGGAACGGCCGTACCGTCGAGCACGAGTTCATGCAGATCCGGCTCAACGCCGAGGGCCAGCCGGTCTTCATCGCGCAGCCGTCGCGGCAGAAGGAGGCGACCTTCGTGGCCACCTCGATCGGCGAACGCGCCGTGACCTTCGAGAACCCGGCGCACGATTTCCCCCAGCGCGTGATCTACCGCGCCGTCGGCGACACGGGGCTCGCCGCCCGCATCGAGGGCCAGCGCAACGGCACGACGCGCGGCATCGACTTCCCGATGCGGCGCGTGGCCTGCGAGGCGGCCAAGCCCGCGCCTTGACGGCGGACGGCCCCGCCGAGCGGGCCCGAAACGCGACTTCATCGTCGATTCGCCGGCAGGCGGGCCCGGGGCCGGCGGCGCGGATCGCCGACAATCGCGCATGACCCGCACCGATCCCACCGGCTCCGCCGCCCCGGCGGCACCGACGCCCGCGTCCGACGCGACCGCCTTCGACCGCCTTCCCCTGCCCCCCCCCATGCTGGCCAACCTGCGCCAGCTGGGCTACCTCTCGATGACGCCGATCCAGGCGGAAAGCCTGCCGCTGACGCTGGGCGGCCACGACCTGATCGCGCAGGCCAAGACCGGCAGCGGCAAGACCGCGGCCTTCTCGCTGCCGCTGCTGGCCAACCTGAATCCGCGCCGCTTCGCCGTCCAGGCGCTGGTGCTGTGCCCGACGCGCGAGCTCGCCGACCAGGTCACGCAGGAGATCCGCCGCCTGGCCCGTGCCGAGGACAACATCAAGACGCTGACCCTGTGCGGCGGCGTGCCGATCCGCACGCAGCTCGCCAGCCTGGCGCATGGCGCCCACATCGTCGTGGGCACGCCGGGCCGCATCCTCGACCACCTGCAGCGCGAGACGCTGTCGCTGGAGGCGCTGAACACGCTGGTGCTGGACGAAGCCGATCGCATGCTGGACATGGGCTTCGCCGAGGACATCGCCCAGGTCGTCGCCCATTGCCCGAAGCAGCGCCAGACGCTGCTGTTCTCGGCCACCTATCCCGACGACGTGGCCGCACTGGCGGGCCGCTTCATGCGCGACCCCAAGACGGTGACGCTGACCGAGCGCCATGCGGCCAACAAGATCCGCCAGCGCTTCTACGAGGTGACCGAGGCCGAGCGGCTGCATGCCGTCGGCCTGCTGCTCAACCACTTCCGCCCGGCCAGCACGCTGGCCTTCTGCAACACCAAGCAGCAGTGCCGCGACCTCGTCGCCGTGCTGCAGGCGCAGGGCATCGTGGCGCTGGAGCTGCATGGGGACCTGGAACAGCGCGAGCGCGACCAGGTGCTGGTGCGCTTCGCCAACCGCAGCTGCAGCGTGCTGGTCGCCACCGACGTGGCCGCGCGCGGACTGGACATCGCGCAGCTCGAGGCAGTGATCAACGTCGACATCACACCCGATCCCGAGGTGCATGTGCATCGCATCGGCCGCACCGGCCGCGCCGACGAAGCGGGCTGGGCCTTCAGCCTCGCCAGCCTGGACGAGATGGGCCGCGTCGGCCGCATCGACCAGATGCAGGGCAGCGTCAGTCCCTGGTACCCGCTGTCCGAGCTGACCGCCACGGCCGGCGGCCCGCCGCTGCGGCCCCCGATGGTGACGCTGCAGATCCTCGGCGGCCGCAAGGAGAAGATCCGCCCCGGCGACGTGCTGGGCGCGCTGACCAAGGACCTCGGCCTGGACGGCGCCAGCATCGGCAAGATCAACGTCAACGAGTTCTCCACCTACGTGGCCGTCGCGCCCGAGCTGGCGGACCAGGCACTGCGCGGGCTCAATGCCGGCAAGGTGAAGGGCAAGTCGGTGAAGGTGAGGCGCCTGTGAGCGACTTCGCCGACCTCGGGCTGTCGCCCGCGCTGCTGCGCGCCGCCGACGAACTGGGCTTCGACCGGCCCACCCCCATCCAGGCCGCGGCCATCGCGCCGATCCTGGCCGGTCGCGACCTGCTGGGCAGCGCCGCCACCGGCTCGGGCAAGACGGCCGCGTATGTCTTCCCGGTGCTGCAGCGCCTCGATGCCGGCGTGCGCCCCGCGCTGCGCCGAGCGCAGGTGCTGGTGCTCGTGCCCACGCGCGAACTCGCCGCGCAGGTCGGCGAGACCCTGATCCAGGTCGGGCGCTTCCTGCGCGAGCCGGTCAAGGTCTCGGTGCTGTATGGCGGCGTGTCGATCAATCCGCAGATGATGGCGCTGCGCGGCGGCGCGGACATCGTCGTGGCGACGCCGGGCCGGCTGCTCGACGTGGTCGCGAAGAACGCGCTGAAGCTGGGCGACGTCGACTGCCTGGTGCTCGACGAGGCCGACCGCCTGCTCGACGCGGGCTTCGCCGACGAGCTCGCGCAGGTGCTGGCGCTGCTGCCGCGCCGGCGGCAGAACCTGCTGTTCTCCGCCACCTTCCCGGACGCGGTGCAGGCGCTGACGACCCAGCTGCTGCACGACCCGGTGCGCGTCGAGGTCACCGGCGAGCCGGCCACCGAGGGGCAGATCGAGGAGCATGCCGTCGAGGTCGATGCCGCGCGGCGCACGCCGCTGCTGCGCCACATGATCGAACTCGGCGACTGGTCGCGCGTGCTGGTCTTCGTCGCCACGCGTTATGCCTGCGACCACGTGGCCGACAAGCTGCGCCGGGCCGGCCTGGAGGCCGCCGCCTTCCATGGCGACGCGAGCCAGGGCGCGCGCACGCGCACGCTGGCCGACTTCAAGGCGGGCCGGCTGCGGGTATTGGTGGCGACCGACCTCGGCGCGCGCGGCATCGATATCGCGCGGCTGCCGGTCGTGGTGAACTACGACCTGCCGCGCGCCGCGGCGGACTACACGCACCGCATCGGCCGCACCGCGCGCGCCGGCGAGAACGGCCTGGCGGTGAGCTTCATCAGCGCCGCGACGGAAGCGCACTTCCGCCTGATCGAGAAGCGCCAGGGACGGCGCGTCGCCCGCGAGCGCATCGCCGGCTTCGAGCCGACCGAGACCGCGCCGCCGGACGCGGCGACCGGCGGCGTCAAGGGTCGGCGGCCGAGCAAGAAGGACAAGCTCCGGGCCGCCGCGGCGGCGGCCACGGTGAAGCGCGGCACCTGAGGCCGATGCGTTAGGCCGACGCGTTAGGCCTGCATGTGAGGCCGGTGTGTGACGCCGGCGCGTCAGGCCCGCGCGGGATCGGGAAACCCCTCACCCCCGCCCTGCGGCAATCGACGACACTAGTCGCAAGGTTAAGCGATTAACCTGACCAGCAAGATAGCTGGCACCGACAACAAGGCCGAGGCGCCGCCAGGCGTCCCGGCGAGTGAGACAGCCGTGATCCTGCCGCGCCCGTTGCCCCGTCCTGGCGTCACCCGACGCAACCTGGTGCTCTCCGGTGCCGCGCTCTGCGCCGCCGGATCAGCCGTCGCCTCCCCTGCCGCGTCTGCCGCCGAATCAGCCGCCGCGCCGGCCGTTCCCCGCTGCGACGCTGACGCGGACGGCGCGATCCAGACCTCCCACCGCAAGGACTTCATCCTCGGCGTCGACATCTCCACGCTGGAGACCGTCGAGCGTGGCGGCGGGAAGTTCTCGACGGCCGACGGCCGGCCGGGCTCCGCGCTGCAGATCCTGCGCGCGGCCGGCATGAACTGGGGCCGCTTGCGGCTGTGGCACACGCCGGTCAACGCCCACGACGTGATCGAGGACGGCCGCATCGTCTCGCGCCACGGCGAGCCCGTCGGCGGCGGCGACAACGGCCTGGCCGTCACGCTCCGGCTGGCCCGGCGGCTGAAGGCGCAAGGCATGAAATGGCTGCTGGACATCCACTACAGCGACCACTGGACCGACCCCGGCAAACAGGCGAAACCCGCCGCCTGGACCCGCCTGCACGGCGCGGCGCTGGCCCAGGAGGTTGAACGTTATACCTCCGAGGTGCTGAAGGCCCTCCACGAGCAGGGGACCGACCCGGACATGATCCAGGTCGGCAACGAGATCAACGGCGGCATGCTCTGGCCCGACGGCAAGACCTGGCAGCAGACGCCCGACGAGCAGGTCGGCGGCGACGCGGCCTTCATCGCGCTGCTGCGGGCCGGCATCCGCGGCGTCCGGGCCACCGACGCGCTGCGCGGCGGCCGCCTGCCGGTGATGCTGCACCTGGCGCACCAGGGCGACGGCAAGAGCGCCGAGACCTTCCGCCGGGTCTACGACGGGTTCGAGGCCGCCAAGCTCGACTACGACGTCATCGGCCTGAGCTGGTACCCGTATCACCACGACCCCTACGACGCGCTGCGCGACAACCTGCGCATGCTGTCGGACCGCTACCGCAAACCGCTGGTGGTGGTCGAAACCGCGTACGGCCACCAGCTGGACAACCCCGGCGGCGGCGGCGCGGTCTTCAACGAGGAAGGCGCGCGCCGCTCCGGTTATCCCGCCACGCCCGAGGGCCAGGCACGGATGCTGCGCGACGTGGTCCGCGCGGTGGCCGCGGTGCCGCAGGGCCTGGGCGTCTTCTACTGGGAGCCCGCCTGGCTCGCGGTACCCGGCGCGGGCTGGCGCACCGGCGACGGCAACGGCTGGGCCAACCAGACGCTGTTCGACGACCGGGGCCGCGCGCTGCCCTCGCTGACCGCGATGCGCGACGCGGCGCCCTGTCGCTGACGCCCTCCCCGCTGACCGACGTCCCACGATCCCCAGACCCCACGACGCCACGAGGCAGCGCCCGACGCGGCCCTCGACAACAACACGACACGTCCAACGACGGAGACACCATGACCCTGTCCACCCTCGCCACGCCTGACGCCCGCGCCCGCGGCGTCCGCCCTGCCGCCCGTCCCGCCCGTCCCGCCCTCTGCGCCGCCAGCCCCTCCGTCTTCCTGCTGGCGCCCGTCGCGCTGGCCTGCGCCGCGCTGCTGCTGCCGGCCGACGCCCGCGCGCAGGCCGCGCCGCCGGCCGCCTCGGCGTCCGCCGCCGGCAGCGCCCTCGACACCGTGGTCGTGCAGGGCCAGCGCTCCAGCCTGATCAAGGCCCAGGACATCAAGCGCAACGCGGACCAGGTGGTCGACTCCATCGTCGCGGACGACATCGGCAAGCTGCCCGACGCCAACGTCGCCGAGGCGCTGCAGCGCATCACCGGCGTGCAGATCTCGCGCAACCGCGGCGAGGGCGACCGCGTCCAGGTGCGCGGCCTGCAGCAGACGCAGACGCTGCTCAACGGCCGCGTCATCTTCACCGCCGGCAAGGAGCGCGGACTGGCCTTCCAGGACGTGCCCGCCGAGCTGCTCGCCGGCGCCGACGTCTACAAGACCCCGACCGCCAGCCTGATCGAGGGCGGCATCGGCGGCGTCATCGACCTGCGCACCCGCCGCCCGTTCGACTTCGCCGGCTTCAAGCTGGCCGGCTCGGTCAAGGCGACGCGGGCCGAGCTCGCCGACAAGAACAACGGCGAAGGTTCGCTGCTGGTGTCCAACCGCTGGCGCACCGACGCCGGCGAGTTCGGCGCGCTGCTCAGCGTGTCGGCGCAGAAGCGCGATTACCGCTCCGACACGCAGGAGCTCGACAACCCGGCGCAACTGGCCGACGGCTCGGGCACCGTCGCGCCGCTGGGCCAGTGGCTGGCCTACGAATTCGGCGAGCGCGACCGCAAGGCCGCCAGCGCCTCGCTGCAATGGCGCCCCGACGGCCGCAGCGAATACACGCTGGACTTCAACCACACGCAGCTCAAGAGCCGCACCGACGTCTACGGCCATTACGCCTCGCCGTTCTGGGCCAACTGGAGCAACACCGCCAACCAGGGCCAGCTCTGGCCGAACGGCGCGATCCAGACCGACGCCAACGGCCGGTTCGTCTCAGGCAGCTTCTGGGGCGCGAGCATGAGCACCTCGGGCTCGGTGGCCGACGAGAACACCAAGATCGACCAGCTCGCGCTGGCCGGCAAGTGGAAGGTCGGCGACGCCACGCTGCGCAGCGACCTCAGCCACACCCGCAGCACCTTCGACCGCTTCTACCAGGAGGTGCGCCTGGGCACCTTCGCCAACGACCCGGTCAGCTACAGCTTCGACCTGGGCACCAAGCTGCCGTCGGCCTTCTCGCCCACCGCGCAGCTCGACAACCCGGCCAACTACTGGGCCGACAAGGCGCTGTACTTCCGCACCCGCAACACCGGCAAGGAAACCGCCTGGCGCCTGGACGGCGACAAGCCGGTCGACTTCGGCGCGCTGACCACGCTGCACGCCGGCGTGCGGCTCAACGACCGCCGCGCCAGCAGCGCCGAGATCAACACGATCGACGACATCTGGATGTTCAACCTGTCGCAGATCCCGGCGGTGGGCCTGCTGCCCTATGACAACCTGCTCAAGGACGCCGGCGCCGGCAACATCCCGCGCCAGTGGCTGACCGTCACCGACACGCGCTGGCTGCGCGACGCGCAAGCCGTGCGCAGCACCTTCAACCTGACGGTGCCCGAGCTCGATCCGGCGCAGAGTTTCGAGTTCCGCGAGCGCGCCGCGGCCGTCTACGTCGCCGGCGACCTGGACACCACGCTCGCGGGCCTGCCGCTGACCGGCAACGTCGGCGTGCGCGCCGTCACCACGCGCACCCAGCGCGGCTACACCGCCACCAGCGGCGGTCGCGTGGACCTGTCCAAGACCGACACCGACTTCCTGCCCTCGCTCAACCTCAAGCTCGAGCTCACGCCCGACCTGCTGGCGCGGCTGGCGCTGTCGCGCGTGGTCACGCGGCCCAACTTCGACCAGCTCACGCCCAGCCTGAGCCTCAACGTCAACGACCGGACCGGCTACCAGGGCAATCCGGAGCTCGACAAGCTGCGCGCCAGCCAGGTCGACGCGACGCTGGAGTACTACCTGTCCAAGAGCGACTCGGTCTACGGCGCGGCCTTCTACAAGGACGTGTCGGGCTTCATCCAGACCACCAGCACGCAGACCACGATCAACGGTACGAGCTACACGCTGACGACGCCGAGCAACGGCCGCGACGGCCGCATCCGCGGCCTGGAGGTCGGCTACACCGGCTTCTTCAACAAGCTGCCCGGACTGCTGCGCGGGCTGGGCCTGCAGGCCAACTTCACGCTGGTCGACAGCGCCGCCCCGAGCCCGATCGACGGCCGCAGCGCGCCGCTGGAGGGGCTGTCCAAGCGCAGCGCCAACCTGGTGGCGATGTACGACCTGGGCGACTTCTCCGCGCGGCTGGCCTACAACTGGCGCAGCGACTACACCGTCGGCTCGCGGCTGAGCTTCCCCAGCAACGACGGCGTGACCGCGCTGACGCCGGTGACGATGAAGGGCTACGGCATGGTCGACGCCTACCTCAGCTACGCGATCACGCCGCGGCTGCGCATTGCCCTCGAAGGCAACAACCTGACGCGGACGGTGCGCCGCAGCGTGTTCAGCGACTACGGCCTGCCGCGCGGCACCTACACCGACGATCGCCGCTTCGCGATCAGCCTGCGCGCGGAGCTGTAAGCCCCGCCCACGGCCCGGCCTTCGCGCCGGGCCTTCTTCATTTGCGGCCCGATCCGCGCCTGCCCACCCGGCGCGTCAGCGGTGACGCCGGGTCGGACCGCTCCGAGTTCCCTCCACCACAACCACCAAGGAGACAGGGGAATGACGACGAAGACGATGAAGACCACGATGAAGGCAGCCGCCCGCGCGACGGGAGGCCTCATCCGCCGGGCAGCCATCGGCGCCGGACTGGGCCTGGCCGCCGCGCTTACCGCGTTGCCCGCGGCCGCGGCGACGCTGGTCAAGGGCGCCGACGTGAGCTGGGTCAGCCAGCAGGAATCGGCCGGCTACAGCTTCTACAACGCGGCCGGCACCAAGACCGATCCGTTCAAGCTGCTCAAGGACCTGGGCATCAACACGATCCGGCTGCGCGTCTGGGTCAACCCGAACGGCGGCTGGTGCGACGGCGCCGACACGCTCTACAAGGCCAAACGCGCGATCGCCCAGGGGCAGAAGGTCATGCTGACCTTCCACTACAGCGACTCGTGGGCCGACCCCGGCCAGCAGACCAAGCCCGCGAGCTGGGCCAGCCACACCTTCACGCAGTTGACGAGCGACGTCTACGCGCACACACAGGGCATCCTGAGCTACCTCAAGACCAACGGCGTGACCGTCGACCACGTGCAGGTCGGCAACGAGATCAACAACGGCATGCTGTGGCCCGACGGGCAGGCCTCGGGATCGAGCTTCGCCAATCTGGTCAAGCTGATCAACAACGGCAACGACGCGGTGAAGGCGGTGTTCCCATCGGCCAAGGTGATCCTGCACCTGGCCAACGGCCACGACAACGCGGTGTTCCGCTGGTTCTTCGACGGCATGAAGGCCAACGGGGCGCGCTACGACGTGATCGGCATGTCCCACTATCCGACCTCCAGCAACTGGAGCAGCCGCAACGCGGCGCTGTCGACCAACATGGCCGACATGGTGTCGCGCTACGGCAAGCCGGTGATCGTGGCGGAGACCGGCATGGACTGGCAGCAGGCCGCCGCCTCCAAGGCCATGATCGCGGACCTGCTCACGCGCGTGTCCGCGCTGGGCGCCAACGGCCTGGGCGTCCTGTACTGGGAGCCGCAGGCCTATCCCGGCTGGCAGGGCTACACCTGGGGCGCGCTCGACGGCTCCGGGCGTTTCACCAGCGCGATGGATCCCTTCTGATCCCCCGCCTCATGACTTGACGCCCCCCGCGGTCAGGCCCGCGACGAGCCAACGCTGCATCAGCAGGAACATCAGCGTCAATGGCAAGCCGGCGAGCAGGGCCGTGGCGGCGAAGTCACCCCAGAGGTAGCGCTGGTTGAACAGGAACAGCCGCGATCCCACGGCCAGCGTCAGCTGCTGCTCGTCGTGCAGCAGCACCGAGGCGACCGGGTATTCGATCATCGCGCCCAGGAAGGCCAGCACGAACACGACCGCCAGCACCGGCTTGGCCAGCGGCAGCAGCACCAGCACGAAGGACTGCCAGCGGCTCGCGCCGTCGACCGCGGCGGCTTCCTCCAGGTCGGGCGGGATGCTCTCGAAGTAGCCCTTGACCAGCCAGATGTGCTGCGCCACCGCGCCGGTGTAGGCCAGCGCCAGGCTCCAGTGGCTGTTGAGCCCCAGCCACGGCACCCAGTCGCCGAGCCGGTCGAAGATCGCGTAGATCGCCACCAGCGCCAGCACCGACGGGAACATCTGCAGCAGCAGCATCGCCGTCAGCGTGCCGTCCCGGCCGCGGAAGCGCATCCGCGCGAACGCATAGGCGCTGGTCACCGACAGCGCCAGGCAGGCCGCCGCGCTCACCAGCGCCACCTTCAGCGAGTTGAAGATCCACTGCAGCACCGGGAACGGCGGCGGCGTCACCTGGCCCTGGGCGTCGACCACCGGCAGGCCCAGCGCCAGGCGCCAGTGCTCGAAGCTGATGGCCTTCGGGATCAGGCTGCCGCCGGCGAAGTTGCCGGGCCGCAGCGAGATCGACACGATCATCAGCAGCGGCAGCAGGCTGAGCACCACGAAGGCGATCAGCACCGCATGCAGCGCCCAGACGCGCCAGCGCTGCGAAGAGGTCATCACCATCGCCATGACGAAGCTCCCGCCCGGCTCAGCGCCGGGTCGCTTTCGCGCCGCCGAAGCAGCGCAGGTTGACGTAGGCCAGCAGCGCCACGATCACGAACACGATCGAGGAGATGGCGCAGGCGAGCGCGTAGTTCTGACCGCCGTCGTTGAACGCGATGCGGTAGGTGTAGGACGCCAGCAGGTCGGTCGCGCCGACGGGGACCTGGGTGTCGAGGTAGTCCGGCGCGCCCTCGGTCAGCAGCGCGATCAGCGTCAGGTTGTTGAAGTTGGCCGCGAAGGAGGCCACCAGCAGCGGCGCCATCGGCCGCGCGATCAGCGGCAGCGTGATCCGGAACAAGTTGGTCACGGGGCCCGCGCCGGCCAGCGCCGAGGCCTCGTACAGGTCCTCGGGGATGGCCTTCAGCAGGCCCATCGCCAGGATCATCATGTACGGGTAGCCCAGCCAGGTGTTGACCGTCAGCACCATCGCGCGCGCCAGCGTCGCGTCGCTGAACCAGCCCGGTCGCACGCCGAAGAGCAGGTCCAGCACCAGGTTGATCTCGCCCAGGTTCTCGTTGAACAGGCCGCGGAAGACCGGGATCGAGATGAAGGCCGGCACCGCGTAGGGCAGGAACAGCGCCAGACGGTACGCGCCCCGGCCCTTGAGCGCGGGCCAGCTCAGCGCCACCGCGAAGAACAGGCCCAGCGCGAAGGTCAGCAGCGTGTTCAGCGACGCGAAGCTGACGGTCCAGACGAACACGCGCACGAAGGGCTCGAAGAAGCTGCTGTCGCCGAAGATGCGGGCGTAGTTGGCCAGGCCCACCGTCGTGCGGAAGCCCGGCTCCAGCGCCTGGCCGGCCGCATCGCGCCACACGCCCGCGGCGTGGTCCGCCGTGACGATGCTGCCGTCGCGCAGGTCGCGCAGCCGGTCGGCGTCGATCGGCGCATAGCGTTGCGCCTGGTCGGTGATGCGATGCAGGCTGGACAGGCGCCATGGGCGGTCGTCCGGCGTGCGCAGGACCAGCGTGCGCAGTTGCGGTAGCAGCTCGACGAGCGCGCGCGGCGGCAGCGGTTCGCCGGGCAGCGGCTGGCCGTCCTCGAGCGCGCCGAGCATCACCGTCGTGCCGGTGGCCGGCGCGCCGGGCGCGGGCAGCGTGAAGCGCGCGCTGAGCCAGTCCCTGCCGTCATCGTCGCGCAGGCGCGCCTGGTAGCGGGCGGCGGCGCCCTCGCCCTCGCGCAGCAGGCTCAGGTCCATGCCCAGGCCCTCGCTGTCGGTGCGCTGCAGCAGCGCGTCGGTCGCGCGCTCGAAGGACAGCAGGTGGGCCGAGCTGTAGTTGGTGAAGGCGATGCCCAGCGTGAAGGCCATCGGCAGCACGATGAAGACCAGCACCGCCGACACGCCGGGCATCACGTAGCGCCAGGCCTGCAGGCGCTTGCTGAACTGCAGCAGCACCAGCAGGCCCGCGACGCCGAGCACCGCCATCGCGGCGAGCGCGTCGTGCGCGCGCAGCAGCTGCTGGCACAGGAACAGCAGCCCGGCCACCGCGGCGACATTCAGGGCATGCAGCCCGAGGGCGATCGCGCGCATCACGACGCCTCCTTCGACGCCTGCCCCGCCACGCGCCGCGAGGCGCGGGCGAGACCGTCGGCCACCGTCTCGCGGCCTTGCGTGATGCTCTGCACCGCGGCGTTCATCGCGGTCCAGAAGCGCGCCATCTCGGGCACGTTGGGCATGGGCTCGCCCAGCGCGGCGGCCGCGGCGGTGCCCTCGACCAGCGCGTCGCCGCGCAACTCGCCCAGCAGCGCCGTGTTGGCCGGCACGCCCAGCGGCACATGGGCCTGCATCGCGCGCAGCCCGTCGAGGCTGAGCAGGTGGCGCTCGATGAACTCGGTGGCCAGCAGCGGCTGCCGGCTCGATGCGCACAGCATCGCGCCCAGCACGCCGGTCATCGGCCGCCCGGGCCGCCCGCGCAGCGACGGCAGCGGTGCCGCCGCGACGCGCAGGCCGCTCTTCTGGAGGTTGTTCCAGCCCCAGGGGCCGTTGATGGTCATGGCCACGCGGCCCTCGTTGATCGCGGCTTCGCTCTCGGCGTAGGTGGCGGTGCGCGGCACCAGGCCCTCGTCGACCAGGCGCTTGAGCAGCGACATCCCGGCGCGCGTGCCCTCGGTGTCGATGCCGTTGTCGCTCGCGTCCCAGCTGCCGTCCTCGCGACGGCGGAAGGCATAACCGCCGCCTGCCGACATCAGCGCGTAGGTGTAATAGAACTCGTTGTAGGGCCACATGATCGCGCGCCGGCCCTGCGGGCGCAGGCGGCGGTCGATCTCGAAGACCTCGTCCCAGGTGCGCGGCGGGCGCGGCACGAGATCCAGGTTGACGATCAGCGCGACCGATTCGATCGCGATCGGATAGCCCCAGGTGCGGCCGCCCATGCGCCACGGCGACCACGCCATCGGCGCGACCGCTTCACGCAGCCGGCGCGACGGCGCCACCGGCCGGATCAGCCCCGACGCGGCCCAGCCGCCGGCACGGTCATGCGGCCAGATCCACACGTCGGGGCCCTTGCCGGCGGCGGCGGCCTGCTCGAACTTGGAGACGCCGTTCTCCGGATGCTCGACGCGCAGCGCCACGCCGGTGTCGCGCGTGAAGCGCTCGCCGATCCGGGCCACGCCCTCGTAGCCCTTGTCGCCGTTGATCCAGACCCGCAGCGGCTCGCGGTCCGGCAACAGCGCCGCACGCGCGGCTCCGCTCCACGTCGCCAGGCCGCTCGCACCGAGGCCCGCACCGGCCAGCAGCGCCTGGCGCCGCCGCGGATTCATCGGGCCGCGCATGCGTCCGCCTCCTCGTGCAGCCGCGGCAGCGCTTCGCCGCGCGGATCGAAGACATGGACCTCGTCGCGCAAGGCCGCCACCGGGAAGGCCTCGCCGATCGCGGGCGCGCCGTGGCCCTCGGGCAGCCGGGACACCAGCGCCCCGCCAGGCCCCGCCAGGTAGGCCAGGCTCTGGTCGCCCAGGTGTTCCAGCCACTGGACCTGCGTGCGGATCGGCTCGCTCAGGCGAGCGTCCCGTGCGGCGCCACCGGCGCGCGCGTCCGGAACCGGGCGCAGGTGCTCGGCCCGCACGCCCAGCGTGACGGTGTCGCCGTTGTTCACGCCGTCGGCGCGCACCGGCAGCGTCAGGCGCGTGTCGTCGGCGAGCGCGGCCACCACGCCGTCGTCGCGGCGCTCGACCAGGGTCGCGGGCAGGAAGTTCATCCGCGGCGAGCCCAGGAAACCCGCGACGAACAGGTTGCGCGGCCGCCGGTACAGCGTCAGCGGCGCGCCGCATTGCGCGACGCTGGGCTGCGGCAGCAAGGCCCCGGGCGGCGGCGGCTGCAGCAACACCATGCGGTCCGCGAGCGTCATCGCCTCGACCTGGTCGTGGGTCACGTAGATCGAGCTGGCCCGGCCCTGGCTGCGATGCAGCCGCGCGATCTCCAGCCGCGTCTGCTGGCGCAGCGCGGCATCCAGGTTGGACAGCGGCTCGTCGAACAGGAACACGCCAGGCTGGCGCACCAGCGCGCGACCGATGGCGACGCGCTGGCGCTGACCGCCGGACAGTTCACGCGGCTTGCGCCGCAGCAGGTGATCGATCTGCAGCAGCTTGGCGACCTCCTCGATGCGGCGCTGCGCGTCGGCCTTGGGCACGCGCGCCAGGCGCAGGCCGAAGCCGAGGTTCTCCCCGACGTCCAGGTGCGGATAGAGCGCGTAGCTCTGGAACACCATGGCGACATCGCGCTCGCCGGGCGCCTTCTCGTTGACGCGACGGCCGCCGATGCGCAGCTCGCCGCTGCTGATCGTCTCCAGCCCCGCGATCATGCGCAGCAGCGTGGACTTGCCGCAGCCCGACGGGCCGACGAACACGCAGAACTCACCTTCGGCGATGTCCAGCGTCACGTCATGCACCGTGGGCACGCCGCCTTCGATATAGGTCTTGCCGACCTGCTCCAGTTGCACCGAGGCCATGGTTCAGCGCTCCCCGACGCCCAGGTCGATGACGAGCCGGCGTTCGACGCCGAGCGTGGCCCGGCGCAGCGCCGCTCCGGCGCCGAGCGCGCGGGCCTCCGGCTCGAGGAACACCGGCAGGTCCGCCGCGATGGGCAGCACCGCCAGCGTGATCGACGGCCACGCGCCGTCGGCGCGGCGCCAGCGATCGATCGCGATCGTCCACGGACTGCCATCGCAGAAGCGGTCGTCGACGACGACGCCCTCCACCTCGAGCCGCGCGACATCGCCAACCAGCTCCAGCGTCAGCCACACCCGGCCGCGTGGCAGCCCGTCCGACGGCACGATCGCCCAGTGGGCCTCGGCCGCACGCGCAGCCTCGTCGGGCACCAGCGGCACCGGCCCGTCGCGCCAAGGCACATGCGGCCCCCAGCGCAGCGCCGGCGGCTCGCCCGCCGCCTGCATCAGCGCGACCGCGAGACGCGCCTCGCCGCCGTCCCGACCACCGTTGCCAGTGCCAGTGCCAGTGCCAGTGCCAGTGCCAGTGCCAGTGCCAGTGCCAGTGCCAGTGCCATTGCCGGAAGCCGCCTCGGTCATTCCCTCTCCCGCGTTCGCGGGAGAGGGCGAGGGTGAGGGCCAGCGCCCTCCCGCCCCACTCATCCCTGCCGCAAACGACCACACCGCCCATTCGACCGCCAGGTCCTCGCGCCCGCCGCCGAGCCCCTCCGCCGGGAACACGCGCACCCAGGCGGCTTCCTCGACGCCGGCATCCATGCCGATGAATTCCCCGTCCGCGCCCGCGCCCACCGTCGCCGGATGGCTGGACCACATCAGCCGCTCGCGCCCGCCGATCCGGACCTTCGCCGTCGCCGCCGCGGCGTCCTCGGACAGCACCAGCACGCGGTGCATCCGTCCCGCGGTATCGCGCACCGACACCAGCCGAGGCCCCTCGCGCGAATCCAGCCGCACGACCCAGACCTCGCCGCGGTGCTCGACATGCCCGCCGCGCACCTCGATCGTGGCCAGCCCCTGGGCATCGAACACCAGCTCCGCCGCGATGCCCTCGAGGCTGAAGCCCGTCCAAACCACTTCTCCATCGGCCCCGGTCCAGCGCGCCATCGGCTGCACCGTCGCCTGACGCAGGCGCGCCGCGCCCAAGCGATGTCCGACCGGCCAGATGAAGGCCGCGCCCGGACGCAGCGCCACGCCGCCCTCGCTGGGCAGGCGCAGCGCTCCGCCGTCGGCCGTGCGCAGTTCGATGGCCAGATCCCGCCGCGCCGGCAGCGGGTGATGGCGCACATGGTGGTTGATGAACACGAAGCCCTCCACCTCCGCCACCGACGCGCCCGCCGCCCGCAGCGCGATGCGCGGCAACGCGCGATCGGCCGGATCGAAGGGCCCGTCCACCGGCAGCACCGCCTCGCACGGCGCGAGCGTCGCGCCGAAGTCGCGCATCAGCTGATGCAGCGCGCGCAGCCGTCCCCACGACGGCCGCACCTGGCCGTACTGGCCCAGCGGCGCCTGGAAGTCGTAGCCCCACTGCGGCACGTCGTTGGGATACCCGGTCGCCTGGGTCTCGTTGAGCGGCCCCGTCTCGCAGACCGGGTTGGTGCCGCCGTGATACATGTAATAGCCGTACAGGTTGGCGCCCGACCCCAACTGGACCAGCGTCGTCGCATGCACGTCGTCGGCGTCCACGACCGGTCGGCGGTGGTAGCTCTGCGCCATGCCGCCGCCGGCCTCGGCCAGGCAGAACGGGTAATGCGCCGTATCGATCAATCCCGCGGCCGGCGTGCCGTCGACATTGCCCATCTCGCCGATCACGCGACGGGTGTTGAACAGGAACACGCCCGACGGCGGCAGCGCTTCGCGCGAGCCCTGCCAGAACCCATCGGCGTAGGCGCCCGACACCGGCAGCACCTCGCGCGGCGGGATGTCCAGCGTCGGCCAGCCGGTGACGGTGTAGATCGGCACGGTGAGGCCGACGTCGATCGCCAGCTGCTTCAGCGCGGCGATGTGCTCGGCGCCGCGGCCCGGACCGGTGCCGCCGTATTCGTTCTCCAGCTGCAGCCCGATCACCGGCCCGCCGTCGCACCACAACCGGCCGCGCGCCTGCGCCGCGATCTCGCCGTAGAGCCGGCGCACGTGGGCGAGGTAGGCGGGATCGTTGCCGCGCGGCTCGCAGGTCGCGGCGAGCCAGTCGGGAAAGCCGCCCAGCCTCACCTCGGCATGCACCCACGGACCGGGACGCAGGTAGACGAACAGGCCGGCCTCGGCCGCGAGGTCGATGAAGCGCGCCAGGTCGCGCTGGCCGTCCCAGCGCCAGCGCCCTTGCACCGCCTCGTGGTGGTTCCAGATCACGTAGCTGGCGACGACGTCCACCCCGCCCGCCTTGATCTTGGCGAGCTCGGCCGCCCATTCGGTCTCGGGATAGCGGCTGTAGTGGAACTCGCCCATCACCGGCATCCAGGGCCGGCCGTCCAGCACCAGGTAGCGGCTGTTGACCTCGAGGCTGCGGGTGGGATGCGGGTACAGGCCCAGGTTCAGGAAGCCGGTCTCGGGCGTCGGCACCGTCGGGGGCACCTGTAGCGCCACCGGCGCCGGCGGGGTTGTCTCGCTCACGTCGTTGTGCTGCCCGAAGAGGCAGTTAATCGTTTAATCCGAGTCAGTAGACCAAGGGCGACCCCAGGGGGCAATACGGGTAAGTCCGCAGAAGTGGCCGCATTCTACGCGGAGCGCCCTTGGCTTCGACGCTGTCGGAGCGCCAACGCGTCCGCGGTCGCGCTCGCTTCGGCGCCGATGCTGGGCATTCCGATTGACATCGCCCCCGCAGGTTGCTCCAATCAGATTAATCGATTAACCGACGCTGACGCATCCTCGCGATCGTTCGGCCGACACCCGCCCGCTTCATGCCCCCGATCTCCTTCCCGTCCGATCCGCCGGCGCCGCTGCGCCTGGGCGTGTGCTACTACCCCGAGCAGTGGCCGAAGGCGCGCTGGCGCGAGGACGCCCGCGCGATGCGCGCGCTCGGCCTGGGCACGGTCCGCATCGCCGAGTTCGCCTGGTCCCGCATGGAGCCGGCCCCGGGGCAGTTCGACTGGGCCTGGCTGGACGAGGCGATCGACGTGCTCGCCGGCGAGGGCTTGTCGGTGGTGCTGGGCACGCCGACCGCGGCGCCGCCGCAGTGGCTGGTCGAGGCCCATCCCGACGTGCTGCCCGTGGGCGCCGACGGCCGCGTGAAGCCCTTCGGCGCGCGCCGGCATTACTGCTTCTCGAGCCCGTCGCTGGCCGAGGCCACGCGGCGCATCGTGACCGCGATGGCCCGGCGCTACGGTGCGCATCCGGCCGTCGTCGCCTGGCAGACCGACAACGAGTACGGCTGCCACGACACCACCCTGTCCTACTCGCCGGCCGCGCTGGCCGCGTTCCGGCGCTGGCTGCGGGCGCGCTACGAGACCGTCGAGCGCATGAACGAGGCCTGGGGCACCGCCTTCTGGGGCCTGCAGTTCCTGGGCTTCGAGCAGGTCGGCTTCCCGGTCGGCCAGCCGACGAGCCCGCTGCCCGCGCATGCGCTGGACTTCCGCCGCTTCGCCTCCGACGAGGTGGTGCGCTACAACCGGCTGCAGGTCGAGCTGATCCGCGCGCACGCGCCCGGCCGGCCGGTGCTGCACAACTTCATGGGCCTGTTCGCCGAGTTCGACCACCACGCCTGCGGCGCCGACCTGGACATCGCCGCCTGGGACAGCTATCCGCTCGGCCACGTCGACACGGCCGCGACCTTCCTCACCGAGGCCGAGCGCCAGCAATGGGCGCGCACCGGCCATCCGGACATGACCGCCTTCCATCACGACCTGTACCGCGGCATCGGCCGCGGCCGGATGTGGGTGATGGAACAGCAGGCCGGGCCGGTGAACTGGGCCGACTGGAACGCGCTGCCGCTGCCCGGCATGGTCCGCGCGTGGACCTGGGAGGCCTTCGCGCACGGCGCGGAGCTGGTGTCCTACTTCCGCTGGCGCCAGTTGCCCTTCGGCCAGGAGCAGATGCATTCGGGACTGAACCGCCCGGACGGCGCGCTGGACGACGGCGGCCGCGAAGCCGCGCAGGTCGGCGCCGAGATCGGGCGGCTGCTCGCCGCCGGCGATGCGGCGTCGCTGGCGATGCGGCCGGCGGCGGTCGCGCTGGTGATGGACTACCCGTCGCTGTGGATGGCGCAGATCCAGCCGCAGGGCAAGGACATGGCGGGCTTCGGCCCGATGCTGGCGTACTACGGCGCGCTGCGCCGGCTCGGCCTGGACGTCGACATCGTCGCGCCCGACGCGTCGCTCGCGGGCTACGCCCTCGTCGTGCTGCCGGGCACGCTGCACCTGGACGAGGCGCTGGTCGAGCGGCTGCGCGCGAGCACGGCGGTCGTCGTCGCCGGGCCGCGCACCGGCAGCAAGACCGACCGGCTCGCCATCGCCGAGCCGCTGCCGCCGGGACCGCTGCGCGAATGGCTGCCGGTGCGCGTACGCGCCGTGGAATCGATGCGCCCCGGCCGCACGCTGGCGATCGATGCCGGCGCGCATGGCCACGGCGTCGGGTTGCAATGGCGCGACCTGATCGAACTCGATGCGGGCGACGCCGCGGACGGGCAGGACGTCCGGGTCCTGGCCCGCTACGAGGACGGCGCGCCGGCCTGGCTCGCGCGCGGACGCTTCCACCTGCACGCCGGTCACGTCGACACGGACCTGCTGCTGCGCTGGGTCGATGCCGCGGCCCGCGAGGCCGGCCTGTCGCCGCTCGCGCCCGAGGCGCTGGCGCCCGGGCTGCGTCTGCGCCGCCGTGGCCAATGGCTTTTCGCGATCCACCGCGGACCGCAGCCGGCCGTGGTGCCCGTGCCGCCGGGCGCGATCCCCTTGCTCGGCGGCGCGACACTGCCGCCCGGCGGTGTCGGCATCTGGCATCTGTCCGATTGAGCCAGGTCGCGCTATCGTCCGTCCCTTCGCGCACCCGGCGCACCGGTCCCACGCCCCTCCGATCCACGTCCCACCGCCCTCGCCCGCCTCCAGATGGTCACCTCTTCCGAAGTCTCCGCGGCCTTCGACCGCAATCGCCACTCGCATCGCCGTTTCAATCCGCTGGCCGGCAAATGGGTGCTGGTGTCGCCACAGCGCAGCCTGCGCCCGTGGCAGGGCCAGACCGAAAGCCCCGACCTGGAAGTCCGCGCCTCGCATGACCCGGGCTGCTACCTGTGCGCCGGCAACACCCGCATCAACGGCGAGGTCAACCCGCCCTACACCGGCACTTTCGTCTTCGAGAACGACTTCCCCGCGCTGATGGCCGACGTGCCGGCGCCGGACGCGGGCGGCGCCCCGGCGGCGGCGGCGGGCCTGTTCCAGGCCGAGCCGGCCCGCGGCACGAGCCGGGTGATCTGCTTCTCGCCGGACCATGGCCGCAGCCTGCCCGAGCTCGACGAGGCCGCCCTGCGCGAGGTCGTCGCCTGCTGGGCCGCGCAGACGCGCGAGCTGGGCGAGCGCTGGCGCTGGGTGCAGGTCTTCGAGAACAAGGGCGCGATGATGGGCTGCTCCAACCCGCATCCGCATGGCCAGGTCTGGGCCAGCGACTTCGTGCCCGACCTGCCGGCGCGCGAGGACCGCCTGCAGCGCGACTGGCTGGCCGCCCAGGGCGAGCCGATGCTGCTGGCGGTGGCGCGCGCGGAGGCCGGCGGCGAGCGCGTGGTCGTGCAGAACGACGACTGGCTCGCGCTGGTGCCGTATTGGGCCGAATGGCCGTTCGAGACGCTGCTGCTGCCGCGTTTCGCCGTGCAGCGGATGGACCAGCTGAGCGCGTCGCAGCAGGCCAGCCTGGCCGCCATCGTGCGCGCGCTGACCATCCGCTACGACAACCTGTTCCAGTGCAGCTTCCCGTACTCGATGGGCTGGCATGGCGCGCCCACCGGCGCCCAGGCCGAGGCGTCGCCGCACTGGCAGCTGCATGCGCACTTCCATCCGCCGCTGCTGCGCAGTGCGACGGTGCGCAAGTTCATGGTCGGCTTCGAGCTGCTGGCGGAGGCGCAGCGCGACCTCACGCCCGAGCAGGCCGCCGCGCGGCTGCGCGAGCAGCCGTCCACCCACTACCGCCAGCGCTGAGCCTGCCCGGCGCCGCGACGACCGCCCTTTCAACCCGGCGCTGATGACCGAGTCCCCTCGATCGATCGGCGTCCCCGCTTGCCACCGCCTGCCATGACCTCTGCCCCGACCGACCTCCCGCCCACCGCGCTCGCCGTCGTGCGTGCCTTCACCGAGCGCCACGGCGCCGCGCCGACGGTGCTCGCGCGCGCGCCCGGCCGGGTCAACCTGATCGGCGAACACACCGATTACAACGACGGCTTCGTGCTGCCGGTGGCCATCGACCGCGACACCTGGGTCGCCGCCGGACCGCGCGATGACGGCCAGGTGGACGCGCTGGCGCTCGACGAGCAGCAGGCCGATGACCGCTTCGCGCTCAGCGCCGAGCCGCCGCATTTCCCGGGCGGCGGCTGGCGCGACCATGTGCGCGGCACGCTGGCGCAGCTCGCGGCCGAGCTGCCGGCGCTGGCCGGCATGAACCTCGTCATCGCCGGTGACGTGCCGATGGGCGCGGGGCTGAGCAGCTCCGCCTCGCTGGCGCTGGGGCTGCTGCGCGCGGCGCAGCGCCTGGCGGGCGACACGACACTCGACGGCAAGCGCCTGGCGCGCCTGGCGCAGCAGGCCGAGAACCGCTTCGTCGGCTGCCAGTGCGGGATCATGGACCAGCTCGCCAGCGCGGAAGGCCGCGCTGGGCACGCGCTGCTGATCGACTGCCGCTCGCTCGACACCGAGCCGGTGCCGCTGCCCGCGGGCACGGCGCTGCTGATCGCGCACTCGCGGGTGCGCCGCGGCCTGGTCGACAGCGCCTACAACGAGCGTCGCCGCCAATGCGAGGCGGCCGCCGCGGGCGTCGGCGCGAAGGCGCTGCGCGATGCGACGCTGGCGCAACTGGAGGCCGCTGGCCTCGACGACAAGACCTTCCGCCGCGGCCGCCACATCGTCACCGAGAACGAGCGCGTGATCGCCGCCACCCGCGCGCTGCGCGCGGGCGACATGCGGCAGCTGGGCCAGTTGATGAAGGCCTCGCACGCCTCGATGCGCGACGACTTCGAGATCACCGTGCCCGCCGTCGACCAGCTCGCGGCGCTGCTGCAGGACGTCATTGGCGACGCGGGCGGCGCGCGCATGACCGGCGGCGGCTTCGGCGGCTGCGTGATCGCGCTGCTGCCCCAGTCGTTGGTGCCCGCCGCGGTCCGGGCGCTGGAGGACGGCTACCGCTCGCCCGAGGGGGAACCGGCGCTGGTCTACCTCTGCGAGGCGGGCCCGGGCGCCGAGGCGGCTGCGGCTACAGTCGCGGGATGACCACCCTCGTCGAAGTGGCGCGGGCCGCGGGCGTCACCGCGGCCACCGTCTCCAACGTGCTGCGCAACCGCGGCAAGGTCGGCGAGGAGACGCGCCGGCGCGTGCTCGCCGCGGTCGAGCAGCTGGGCTACCGCCCCAACCTGATGGCGCGTGCGCTGGTGGAGGGCAAGCCCCACACGATGGCGCTGCTCGTCAGCAGCATCGCCAACCCCTTCTATCCGGAGTTCGCGCTCGAGGTCGAGCGCGCGGCGCGCAAGCTGGGCTACTTCCTGCTGGTGTGCAACACCAACGAGGACCCCGCGCAGGAACGGGCCTACCTCGACGCGATCGGCGGCGCGCTGGCGCAGGGCGTGATCGTCATGAACGCGGACTTCGTGCAGCTCGATGCGCTGCAGAACCTGCGTCGCCGCGGCGTGCCGGTGGTGCTGTGCATGTGGGAGCGGCCGCAGGAGCCGCCGCCGCTGCCCTGCGTGGCGGTGGACCTGTACCAGGCCGGCGTGCTCGCGGCGGAGCACCTGCTGCGCCTGGGCCACCGGCGCATCGGCGCGGTCTGCGGCAGCGAGCCCACCGGCAACCACCGCTGGCGGCTGCGCGGCTTCCTCGACACGATGGCGCAGGCCGGCGCCGCCTTGCCGGCGAGCTGCCTGCGCTACGGCCACGACACCATCGACGACGGCCGCAACGCCGCGCACAGCCTGCTGGCGGGCGAGCCCGGGCTGACGGCGGTGTTCGCGACCAACGACCTGCCCGCGCTGGGCGTGCTGCAGGCGGCGGCGGAGCTGAGCCTGGAGGTGCCGCGGGACCTGTCGGTGATCGGCGTCACCGACATCCAGCTGGCGCACCAGATGCGCCCGGCCCTGAGCACCGTGGCGATGCCCACGGCGGAAGCGGCCACGCTGGCGGTGCAGCTGCTGCAGTCGGAGATCGATGCGTCGCCGGACCATGCGCCGCCGATGCGGGTGACCGAGCCGCCGCGGCTGGTCGTGCGGGCGTCGACGGCAAAGCCGCATCACGGCGGTGCCCCCGGCGGCACGGGTCGCGCCGACTGAGCGCGCCGGCTGAGGTTTCTCGGCGTCCCCTCGGCACTCTCTCGACGGCGCCGCGCGTCGGCCACGTCACGGTGCGGATCGGGTTTTCGCGGGCCAGTTGCCACTCGTGACGGATTGGTGATATCTCCGCGGCGGCCTTGCGACAGAATGCCCAGCACTTCGCAGCGCCGACCCGGGAGCCCGCTTGAGTTCAGTCCTCCAAGGCGCCAGCCGGCGCGAATTCCTGATCGTCGGCTGCGCCGTCCTCACATCCGCCTGCGGCGGCGGCGGCTCCGACGGCGGACCGTCGGCGGTGGACGACACCAGTGCCGTGGGCGGGGCGGCCGACATCACCGCGGACGTGCTCGCCAACCGCGACATCACGCTCAGCGGCGATTCGGTGATCAAGCTACCTGCCGGCACAACGACCTACACCGGGGTCATCAGCGGCCAAGGGACGCTGCGCCTGTCCACCGCCGCCACCAGCACGCTGGTGATCACGCGGACCAGCACCTTCACGCTGCCCGTCGCGCGGCAGGTCCAGGTCGTCACCAAGACCACCTACCCCGGCGCCGGCTACGCGCTCACCATCGCCGGCACCAACCCGCCGGTGCTGACGATCGATCCTGGGGTCACCTTCCAGATCGGCACCAACACCAGCGCCGACAACTCGCCCAACGTCATCGCCACCTCGGACAGCAAGAACAGCGCGAGCACCATCAACGGCGAGATCAACCTCAACAACATCCTGAACAACGGGACCATCGTCATCAGCAGCGCGCAGTTCGTGCTGCTGGGCCAGGTGAGCGGCAGCGGCAGCATCGTGCAGGCGCCCGGCGTCTGGGGCGGCAACTCGTCGGGCGGGGTGAGTTCGTATGCGGGCGTGCTGTCGCTGGCCGCGGGGCAGGACTTCGGCAGCAACCACGTCGCCGCCTCGCTGTCGAATGCGAAGGCGGTCCTGAACGAGGGCTCGTGGCTGGTCTGGAGTTCGCCGGGCAGCGTCGTCACGGTGACGCAGAACATCTACGAGGCGGCCTTCGGCAACGACATCAACTTCCATGCGATCGGTCCGTCGACGATCGTGATGTCCGGCGTCTACAGCCACACCGACAACAGCCCGCACAACGTGCCCAACCTGGTCAATCCGGGCCTGAGCGACCCCGAGCTGAACTTCGCCAAGACGATCTACCGCGGCGGCGCCAATTCGCCCAACGGCAACGACGCCAGCTACCGCGGCATCAACATCGAGCGCGGCGCCGGCACGGTCCAGTGGGGCGACGGCACGCATGCCAACTTCTTCCTGCCGTCGGCGCCCTCGCCCGCGGAGGTCGACCCGCCGCTGGGCAAGAAGAACGCCTACATCAACCTACGGGGCGGCACGCTGGCGTTCAACTACAACGGGCCGGTGACGCTGCATGTCGGCATCACCGGCGGCGGGGGCGGCCCGCACCGGGATGGCTCGGTGGGATCGGGCAACGTCAGGATCATGGCCACGGCGGGCAACGACGTGACCTTCGCGCAGCCGCAGAACTACAACGGCACCACGACCATCGGTGCCAACGCGATCCTGCGCCTGGGCACCGGCACGCCGGTGCCGCTGCGCTACATCACCGTCAATGCGACCAGCGGCAAGTCGACGGTGCTGCAGGCCACCTACAGCGGCGACGCCAGCCTGCTGACGGCCGAGTCGCCGAACGGCGCGGCGAGCAACGCCATCGTCAACGACGGCCAGCTCATCGTCCAGAACACGACGACCGCGATCACGCTGTCCAACATCAGCGGTGGCGGGAGCCTCACGCACAGCGGCGCGGCCGCGCTCACGCTGCGCAACAACAGCTACAGCGGCGCGACGACGCTCAGCGGCGGCACCACGCTGGCGGGGAGCGCGAATGCGATGGGTACCGGCAACGTCGTCAACAACGCGGCGCTGGCGCTGGTCAGCGGGCAACGCGAGCTCACGGTGGGCGGCAGCTTCCAGCAAGGCGCGGCGGGTCAACTGACGCTCGCGGTGGCCGGCGCCACGCCAGGCGTCGACCATGACCACCTCGGCGTCGCCGGCGCGGCGGTGCTGGGCGGCACGCTGACGCTGAACTTCAGCGGCGGGGTCGCGAAGGGACAGAAGCTCGTGCTGATCAGCGCCGCTGACGGTATCAGCGGTGCGTTCGACTCCATCGTCAGCAACGGTGCGACCGTGGTCGGCGGGCAGGACGGCACAAGTTTCTTCGTCACGGTGCAGTGATCAGGCCAACGGAGCTGCCCTGGCAGACCCCTTCCCTGCTGCGGCCGCTGGCCTTGAGCGATGCCACCCCGGCACAGGGTTAGCTCTAGTTAATTAGTGCAGCGCGCGAACTAACATCCTTCTCCAAGCTGGCCTGAACCAGATCGTCCCGCAGGGCGACCGCCGGCAAGGAGACAAAAGGAATGTCGACTCTCACCAGGCGCGGCGCCGTCCGTGCGGCGCTCGCGTCGGTCGCTGGCGCCGGACTCGCGGCATCGGCCCCCGCCGCGACCGGCCTCGCGCCCGCCCCCGCCGCCACCGCCTCTTCGCGACCGCCCTCCTTCGGCGTCGGCCGCGAAGGTCAGCGCAAGGCCGATCTGGGCAACGGCACCTACCGCAATCCCATCGTGCCGGGCGATCGCCCCGACCCCACGCTGCTCAAGGACGGCAGCGACTACTACCTGACCTTCTCCTCGTTCACCTCCTACCCGGGCGTCGTGATCTGGCACTCGACCGACCTGGTGAACTGGACCCCCATCACCGCCGCGCTGAAGCAGCCGATCGGCGCCGTCTGGGCGATGGACCTGGTCAAGCACGACGGCCGCTACTTCATCTACATCCCCGCGATGCAGGAGAACGGCTCCAAGATCTACGTGATCCACGCCGACAACATCCGCGGCCCCTGGAGCGATCCGGTGGACCTCCACCTGGGCGACTGCATCGACCCGGGACACGCCGTCGGCGAGGACGGCAAGCGCTACCTCTTCGTCAACGGCGTGCGCCGCATCCGCCTCAGCGACGACGGCCTGTCCACCATCGGCCAGCTCGAGCCGGCCTACACGCCCTGGCAGTACCCCAAGGACTGGGTGGTGGAGATGTTCGCCCCGGAGGGCCCGAAGATCTTCCGCCGCGGCGAGTGGTTCTACCTGATCGCCGCCGTCGGCGGCACCTCCGGCCCGCCGACCAGCCACATGGTGACGCTGGCCCGCTCGCGCTCGATCCACGGGCCGTGGGAGGACTCGCCCCACAACCCCATCGTCCGCACCCAGAGCGCCGACGAGCCCTGGTGGTCGCGCGGCCACGCGAGCGTGGTCGAAGGCCCCGCCGGCGACTGGTGGATGGTCTATCACGGCTACGAGAACGGCATGCGCACGCTGGGCCGCCAGACGCTGCTCGAGCCGGTCGAATGGACGAAGGACAACTGGCTGAAGGCCCGCGGCGGCACGCTCGCGCGGCCGCTGCCCAAGCCGCGCGGCGGCCGGCCCTCGCCGGCCGGCTTCGACCTCTCCGACGACTTCAACACCGACCGCATGGGCGTCCAATGGACGCTCTTCGCGCCTGATGCGAAGGACGGCGAACGCGTCTCGCGACGCGACCGCAGCCTGGTCCTGAAGGCCAAGGGGACCTCGCTGGCCGACTGCTCGCCGCTGACCTGCCTGGTCGGCGACCGCAGCTACGAGGCCAGCGTCGAGATGGAGATCCCCGGCGACGCCCACGGCGGCCTGGCGCTCTTCTACGACGGCCGCGGCTTCGCCGGCATCGGCGCGAACGCGCAGGAGATGCTGACCTACAACTACAGCCAGGAGATCGGCTGGATGCGGCACAAGCTGCCGGCGACCACCGGGCCGCGCGTGCTGCACCTGCGGCTCACCAACCGCGAGAACGTCGTCACCTTCCACACCTCGCCCGACGGCAAGGACTGGACGCAACACCCCTGGCAGATGGAGGTCTCGGGCTTCCATCACAACGTCTTCGGCGGCTTCCTGAGCCTGAAGCTGGCGCTGTTCAGCGCCGGCCAGGGCGAGGTGCGCTTCCGCCGCTTCCGCTACCGTGGGCTTCCCGCCTGACCCCCTCCGGACTTCAACCCATGTCGCTCACCCTCTCGAGACGCAAGATGGCCGCGCTGACGCTCGCGCTGGCCCCGATGGCCGCCTGGAGCGCCGGACCGGCCGCCAAGCCCGGCCGCACGATCGACGTCGACCTGCGCCAGGCCGCCGGCCCGGTCGATCGCAGCTTCGACTACGCCATCGGCGCCGACTTCCCCGGCACCCTGATCCGCGACGACAGCCAGGCCCAGCTCAAGACCGCCGTCGACGAGCTCGGCTTCCGCACGATCCGCTTCCACGCGATCTTCCACGACGTGCTGAAGACCGTGACCAAGGGCGCCGACGGCCGTCTCCAATTCGACTTCGGCCGCATCGACACGCTCTACGACGCGCTGCTGGCCAAGGGCATCAAGCCCTTCGTCGAACTCGGCTTCACGCCGGAAGCGATGGCCACGTCACCGCAGACCATCTTCTACTGGAAGGGCAACACCTCGCATCCGCAGGCCGAGCCCTGGGTCGCGCTGGTCGACGCCTTCGCGCGCCACCTGATCGCGCGCTACGGCGCCGAGGAAGTGCGCCAATGGCCCTTCGAGGTCTGGAACGAGCCCAACCTCGATGGCTTCTGGGAACGCGCCGACCAGGCCGCCTACTTCGACCTCTACGCCCGCAGCGCCCGCGCGCTCAAGGCGGTCGATCCGCAGCTGAAGGTCGGCGGCCCGGCGACCGCGGGCGCCGCCTGGGTCGTGCCCTTCCTGGCCTTCTGCAAGGAGAAGAACGTCCCCGTCGACTTCGTCACCACCCACACCTATGGCGTGGACGGCGGCTTCCTCGACGAATTCGGCCAGGACGACAACAAGCTGTCGCGCTCGCCGGACACGATCATCGGCGACGTCAAGCGCGTGCGCGGCGAGATCGAGGCCTCGCCCTTCCCCGGCCTGCCGCTCTACATCACCGAGTGGAGCGCCAGCTACAACCCGCGCGATCCCGTCCACGACGCCTACCTCAGCGCGCCCTACATCCTGGAGAAGCTGCGCCTGACGCGGGGCGTCGCCCAGGCGATGAGCTACTGGACCTACAGCGACCTGTTCGAGGAGCCCGGTCCGCCGCCCACCCCCTTCCACGGCGGCTTCGGCCTGC
This sequence comes from Roseateles sp. 22389, assembly GCF_052044995.1. Classification (NCBI taxonomy): domain Bacteria; kingdom Pseudomonadati; phylum Pseudomonadota; class Betaproteobacteria; order Burkholderiales; family Sphaerotilaceae; genus Roseateles; species Roseateles sp. 22389. The sequence continues at coordinate 189,495 of NZ_JBQEOF010000011.1, read as the reverse complement.
TGACGCGCGAAGGCGTGCGCAAGCCGGCCTACTTCGCCTACAAGTATCTGAAGCAGCTGACCGGCCGCGACGTGCCGCTCAAGGACACCAGCGCGCTCGCCGCGGTCGACGGTGGCAAGGTCGCCGCGCTGGTCTGGGACTGGCGGCTGCCGGACCAGCAGACCAGCAACCGGCCTTATTTCACCCAGGTGCTCCCGGCCGCGAAGCTCGCCCCCGCCACGCTGCGCTGGCAGGGCCTCAAGCCCGGCGTCTACACGCTGCGCCAGTACCGCGTCGGCTTCGAGGCCAACGACGCGTACACCGCCTGGCTGAAACTCGGCAAACCGGGCAACCTGTCCGCCGAGCAGTTGGCGAAGCTGCAGGCGCTGACCACCGACAAGCCGGAGCGCGTGCGCACCGTGCGCGTCGGGCGCGACGGCCGCCATCGCGAGACGGTGCCGATGCGCTCGCATGACGTGGTGCTGGTGACGCTGGAGCCGGCCGCGCGATGAAACGATGAAGCGGCGCCGCGCTGGCGCCGCTCGCATGCAGACCGGCGGCCGCCGACGGCCGCCATGACGAGTCACCGACAGGAAGACGAGAAGGATCCCCATGAAGTTCACCGACGGGCAATGGCTGCTGCAGCCTGGCGTCTCGGCCCATTACGCCACCGAGACCTATGCCGTGGACGTCCACGACGACCGCGTGGTGCTGCTGGTCACCACGCGCCCCATCAAGCACCGCGGCGACACGCTGCAGGGCCCGACGCTGACCGTCACGCTGCGCTCGCCGCTGCCGGGCGTGATCCGCGTCAGCGTCGAGCACTTCAGCGCCTCGCAGGCGCCGCGCCTGCACGTGCCCATGGTCGGCGCGACCTCGCCGGCGCTGCAGGTCACCGAGACCGACAAGCTGGTGACCGTCACCTCCGGTCCGCTGTCGGTCGACGTCAAGAAGGGCGAGGGCTACGGCCTGACCTTCCGCGAGGGCGACAAGGTGCTCACGCGCAGCGACTGGCGCTCGCTCGGCTACCTGCAATGGGCCGGCAAGGCCAACTACGTCCATGAGCAGCTGACGCTGGCGGTGGGCGAGTACGTCTACGGCCTGGGCGAGCGCTTCACGCCCTGGGTCAAGAACGGCCAGACCGTCGAGAACACCAACAAGGACGGCGGCACCGCCTGCGAGCAGGCCTACAAGAGCGTGCCCTTCTACCTGAGCAGCCGCGGCTACGGCGTGCTGGTCAACGAGGCGGGCCCGGTGTCTTTCGAGGTCGCGTCGGAGAAGACCTCGCGCGTGCAGTTCAGCCGCGAAGGCGAGACCCTGGACTACTGCGTCGTCGCCGGCCCCACGCCCAAGGCCGCCGTTGCGCGCCTGACCGAGCTGACCGGCCGCGCGCCGCTGCCGCCGGCCTGGACCTTCGGGCTGTGGATGACGACCTCGTTCACCACCCAGTACGACGAGGCCACCGCCACCCACTTCATCGACGAGATGGCGCGTCGCGAGCTGCCGCTCAGCGTCTTCCACTTCGACTGCTTCTGGATGCGCGAGTTCCAGTGGTGCGACTTCGAATGGGACCGCCGCGGCTTCCCCGATCCCGAGGGCATGCTGGCCCGCCTGCGCGCCAAGGGGCTGAAGATCAGCCTCTGGATCAACCCCTACGTCGCGCAGCGTTCGCCGCTCTTCGCCGAGGGTGTGCGCGAGGGCTACTTCATCAAGCGCGCCAACGGCCTGACCTGGCAGACCGACCTCTGGCAGCCCGGCATGGCCATCGTGGACTTCACCAACCCCGCCGCCAAGGCCTGGTACCAGGGCCATCTGCGCCGGCTGCTGGCGATGGGCGTGGACTGCTTCAAGACCGACTTCGGCGAGCGCATTCCCGACAAGGATGTCGTCTACTTCGACGGCTCCGATCCGGTCGAGATGCACAACCTCTACGCGCTGCAATACAACGAGGCCGTCTTCGAGCTGCTGCAAGAGGTGCAGGGCAGCGACGCGGTCGTCTTCGCGCGCTCGACCTACGCATCGGGCCAGCGCTTCCCGGTGCACTGGGGCGGCGACTGCTGGTCCAACTTCGAATCGATGGCGGAAAGCCTGCGCGGCGGCCTCTCGCTGACGTCCTGCGGCTTCGCCTTCTGGAGCCACGACATCGGCGGCTTCGAGGGCAATCCGCCGCCGGCCGTCTACAAGCGCTGGATCCAGTTCGGCCTGCTGTCCTCGCACAGCCGGCTGCACGGCAGCAGCTTCTACCGCGTGCCCTGGCTGGTCGACGAGGAAAGCTGCGTGGTGCTGCAACGCTTCACGCGCCTGAAGCACCAGCTGATGCCCTACCTCTACGCGACCGCGATCGCCGCGAGCGAGACCGGCGTGCCGACGATGCGCGCGCCGGTGCTGGAGTTCCCGGACGATCCGGCCTGCGCGACCCTGGACCGCCAGTTCCACCTGGGCGACGCGCTGCTGGTGGCGCCGGTGTTCACCGACAGCGGCGAGGTCGACGTCTACCTGCCGGCGGGCCGCTGGACCCACCTGCTCAGCGGCGAGGTCGTCGACGGCGGCCGCTGGCGCCGGGAGACGCATGACTTCATGAGCCTGCCGCTCTACGTCGCGCCGAACACCGTGCTGCCCTGGGGTCAGGAAACCGAACGCCCGGACTACGACTACGCGCGCGGCGTGGTGCTGCGGGTCTTCGCGCTGGACAAGGGCGCGACCGCGCCCTTCGTGGTCGCCGCGGTGGACGGCACGATCGCGGCCCGCGGCACGGTGACCCGCGACGGCGAGGGCTATCGCGTCCGTATCGTCGAGGGCGCGCTGCAGGACTGGGCGATCGAGGTCGACGGCGTGCGCAGCCCGGTGCAGGCCGGCCCGTCGCTCGACTGGAGCGCCCAGTAATGCGCACCCGGACCTTGGCCGTGCTGGCGGGCCTGGCGATCGTCGGCATGGGCGCCACCGCCGTGTACGCGCAGGCCGGCGACGCCACGAAGACGCCGGCCGCGACGGACACGAGCAAGGCCGCCGCCACGCCTCGCATCGAGGTGAACCAGGTCGGCTACCTGCCGGCCGCTGCCAAGCGAGCCACCGTGCCCGCCGGCGCGGCCAAGCGCTTCCAGCTGATCGACGCCGACAGCGGCCGGGCCGCCTGGACCGGGCCGCTGGGCGCCGCCGCGCTGTGGGCGCCGTCGCGCAGCCAGGTCCGGATCGCCGACTTCAGCGCGGTGACGAAACCGGGCCGCTATCGGCTGCGGGTCGCGGGCCTGCCCGACTCGGATCCGTTCACCATCGGCCCGGGCGCCTACGACGCCCTGGCCGCCGGCGCGATCCGCGCGTTCTACTTCAACCGCGCCGGCATCGCGCTGACGCCGGACCTGGCCGGCCCCTTCGCCCGCCCCGCCGGCCATCCGGACACGCGCGTGCTGATCCATGCCTCGGCCGCCGGACCGAAGCGCAAGACCGGCGACGTCATCAGCAGCCCCAAGGGCTGGTACGACGCTGGCGACTACAACAAGTACATCGTCAACTCCGGCATCACCGTCTACACGCTGCTGGCCAGCTACGAGCAGATGCCCGACCGGATGCGGGCGCTGAAGGTGGGCCTGCCCGAAAGCGGCAACGGCCTGCCGGACGTGCTCAACGAGGCGCTCTGGAACCTCGACTGGATGCTGACCATGCAGGATCCGGACGATGGCGGCGTCTATCACAAGCTGACCAATCCGGGCTTCGACGGCGTCGTGATGCCGGACGCGGCCACGACCTCCGGCGATCGCGTCGTCGTGCAGAAGAGCACCGCCGCGGCGCTGGACTTCGCCGCGGTGATGGCCGTCGGCAGCCGCGTGTTCAAGGACTTCGAGCAGCAGCGCCCGGGCCTGTCCGCGCGCATGCTGGCCGCCGCGCGCGCCGCCTGGGGCTGGGCGCAGGCGCATCCCGATGCGATCTACCGCCAGCCGCCGGACATCCACACCGGCGACTACGGCGATCCGACGCTGGACGACGAGTTCGCCTGGGCCGCCGCCGAGCTCTACATCACCACCGGCGACGAGGCCTTCTACGCCGCGATGAAGCCGGCGCAGACCACGATGACGGTGCCGTCCTGGGGCGACGTGCGCGGACTGGCCTGGATGTCGCTCGCGGCCCACCGCGACCGGCTGGGCCCCGCCGCGGACCGCGCGCTGATCGAGCGCCGCGTCCGTGAGCTGGCCGATGCGCTGGTCGCCAAGGGCAAGGCCTCCGCCTGGGGCGTGGCGCTCGAGGAGAAGGACTTCAACTGGGGCAGCAACTCCAATGCGCTGAACCAGGCCATGGTGCTGCTGCAGGCCGATCGCCTGGACGCCGCACGCCCGCCCGCGGCCGACACCGGTACGCGCGCCGGCCGGCGCGCCGGACCCACCGTCAGCGCCTACCACCAGGCGGCGCAGGGCCTGCTCGACTACGTGATGGGCCGCAACCCGATGGGCCTGTCGATGGTGACCGGCTTCGGCACCCGCTCGCCGATGCATCCGCATCACCGACCCTCGGAGGCCGATGGCGTGGTCGCGCCGGTACCGGGCTTCGTCGTCGGCGGGGCCAATGCCGGCCAGCAGGACCTCAAGGGCTGCCCGGTGCCCTATCCCTCGCCGCTGCCGGCGCTGTCGTATCTGGACCACTTCTGCAGCTACGCCAGCAACGAAGTGGCCATCAACTGGAATGCGCCACTGGTCTACGTGGCGGCGGCCCTGGGCGCGCCACGCTGAGGGGCCGATGCGGAGGGGCTCGTCGCCCCGCCGCATCGATGTTTTCGGGCCCTAGGTGTTTTCCTGCTCTTTATTCGTTCGGCGCCCCAACTAATATCAATGCCATGGACACGCGATACGCGATACGCGTGGACCTCTAAAAAACAGACAAGGAGACGACGCGCATGCAACCCGACGCCAGTGGTGGCCAACAGCTGTTGAAGTCCATCAACCGGATGGCCCTGGTACGCCACCTGTGCGTGCATCCCGGCCTGTCCCGGGCGGACCTGGCGCTCGAGGTGGGCCTGACCAAGTCGACGATCACCAGCCTGGTGCGCGAGCTGATCGCCGAGGGCTGGCTGATGGAAAGCAGCGTCGTGGCCACCGGTGACCTGGGCCGGCGCCCCACCCCGCTGTTCATCAGCCCGGACCGGCTGCTGATGCTGGGCGCCGAGGTCGGCATCGACGGCGTGCGCGTGGTCGCCACCACGCTGACCGGCGAGGTGCGCGCCCGCGCCGTGTCCGCCTACGGCGCCAGCCGCAGCGCCAAGGCCTGCCTGGGCGTGCTGGCGACGGTGCTGCTGAAGGTGCGGGCGCAGCTCGATCCGTCGCAGCGCATCATCGGCATCGGCGTCGGCCTGCCCGGCGGCGTCGACGAAGCGCGCGGCGTGCTGAACTTCGCACCCAACCTGGGCTGGCACGACCTGGCCGTCGGCCAGCTGCTCAGCGAGAAGCTCGACGGCGGCCCGCTCTCCGGCATCCCGCTCTACCTGCAGAACGAGGCCGACGTCGCCGCGCTCGGCGAGATGGAATTCAACGCCGGCGCGCCCGCCGATCCGCTGCTCTACCTCTCGATCAACCAGGGCGTCGGCGCCGGCGTGATCGTCGGCGACCGGCTGCTGACCGGCGCGCGCGGCTTTGCCGGCGAGATCGGCCACATGATCCTGCAGATCGACGGCCCGCTCTGCTCCTGCGGCCGGCGCGGCTGCGCCGAGGCGCTGATCGGCATGCGCGCGATGCTGCGCCCGGACGAAGCCGCTGAACTCGGCCCGCACTCCCTGCCGGACATCCGCGGCCGCCTGGTCGACGGCGACCGCAAGACCGCCAAGGCCGTCGAATCGGCCGGCCGCTACCTGGGCGTGCTGCTCCAGAACCTGGCGACCGCCTACGACCCGGCCTGCATCGTGCTCGGCGGCAGCGTCGTCGAACTGGGCGACGCCTTCCTCGATCCGGCGCTGACCACGCTCAATGACTACGCCGCCGCCGCCGGCCTCTCGCCGACGCCGGTCCGCACCTCGCGCTTCGGCGCCGACGCGGTGGCCGCCGGCGCCGCGGCGCTGGCCCGTCATCGCGTCACCCGCCCGCAGCTGCCGACCATCGGCGTCGGGCGCGCCAACGCCCCGGCCGACGGCGAAGGCCAGGACCAGGAAGCCGCACTGTGAGCCGCGACGACACCTTCCTCGGCATTGACCTCGGCACCTCCGAGCTCAAGCTGCTGCTGATCGACGGCAGCGGCGCCGTGGTGGGCCGCGCGGCCGCGCCGCTGACCGTGTCGCGGCCCGCGCCGCTGTGGTCGGAACAGGATCCGGCCGACTGGTCCACCGCCACCACCCGCGCGATCGAGCAGCTGCGCGGCAGCGCGCCGGCCGCCTTCGCGCGGCTGCGCGGCATCGGCCTGTCGGGCCAGATGCACGGCGCCGTGCTGCTCGACGGCCAGGACCGCGTGCTGCGCCCGGCCATCCTCTGGAACGACGGCCGCAGCCACGCCGAGTGCGACGAACTCACCGCCGCCGCGCCCAAGCTGCACGCCATCGCCGGCAATCTCGCGATGCCCGGCTTCACCGCCCCCAAGCTGCTGTGGGTGCGCAAGCATGAGCCGGAACGCTTCGACCGCGTCCGCAGCGTGCTGCTGCCCAAGGACTACCTGCGTCTGCTGCTGACCGGCGAGAAGGTCAGCGATCCGTCCGACGCCGCCGGCACGCTGTGGCTGGACGTGGCGCGCCGCGACTGGTCCGATGAACTGCTGGCCGCCACGGGCCTCACGCGCGCGCACATGCCGCGGCTGGTCGAGAGCAACGCGCCCTCCGGCGTGCTGCGCGCCGAGCTGGCCGACGCCTGGGGCGTCGCCCGCGACGTGGTCGTGGCAGGTGGCGCTGGCGACAACGCGGCCAGCGCGATCGGCATCGGCGCCACCGCGCCGGGCAGCGGCTTCGTGTCGATGGGCACCTCGGGCGTGCTGTTCGTCGTCAACGACCGCTTCCGCCCGAACCCCGCCTCCGCGGTGCATGCCTTCTGCCATGCGCTGCCGCAGCGCTGGCACCAGATGAGCGTGATGCTGACGGCCGCCAGCGCGCTGCGCTGGTTCTGCCAGCTCAGCGGCACGACGGAGGCTGAACTGCTCGAGGAGATCGAGGCGCTGGGCGAGGACGACCTCGCCGCCGCGCCGCTCTTCCTGCCTTACCTGGCGGGCGAGCGCACGCCCCACAACGACCCGTTCGCGACCGGCGCCTTCCATGGTCTGACGCACGAGACGCGCCGCGCGCATGCCGGCTACGCGGTGCTCGAGGGCGTGGCCTTCGGCATGGCCGATGGGCTGGCGGCGCTGCGCGCGGCCGGCACCGACGTGACGCAGCTCTCCATCGTCGGCGGCGGCGCGCGCAGCCGCTTCTGGGCCCAGCTGATGGCCGACGCACTGGGCGTCGAGATCGTCCGCCATGCCGACGCCGATGCCGGTGGCGCGCTCGGCGCCGCGCGCCTGGGCCGCATGGCGGCCGGCGCCGGCGTCGACGAGTCCTGCCCGCCGCCCCCGATCACCGACCGTTGCACGCCCTCGCCCGCGCGGCAGGACGTGCTCGCCCGACGGCTCGCCGTCTTCCGATCCCTCTACGCGCCCTTGCGCGCCCTGCCGTCGCTCCGGACTTGAGTCCGGACGCTCCGTCGCCTTGAATCAATGAATCAGCCCGCGCGCCCGGCCAGCCATGGCCCGGCCCCGGCCCCGCAACGAACCGCTCCGCAGTCAGTCCCATGAACAGCTACTTCTCCCACATCGCGCCGATCCGCTACCAAGGCCCCGCCACCGACGAAGCGCTGGCCTTCCGCCACTACGACAAGGACCGCATCGTCCTGGGCAAGACCATGGCCGAGCACCTGCGCTTCGCGGTCTGCTACTGGCACAGCTTCTGCTGGAACGGCCTGGATCCGTTCGGCGGCGGCACCTTCGAGCGCCCCTGGTTCCAGGGCGGCTCGCCGATGGAGCTGGCCCGCCAGAAGGCCGATGCCGCCTTCGAGTTCTTCGAGAAGCTGGGCGCGCCCTACTACTGCTTCCACGACCGCGACGTCGCCCCCGAGGGCGCCACGCCCAAGGAAAGCCACGACAACCTGCTGCGCCTGGTCGACGTGCTGGGCGAGCACCAGCAGCGCACCGGCATGAAACTGCTGTGGGGCACCGCCAACCTGTTCAGCCACCGCCGCTTCATGGCCGGCGCCGCGACCAATCCGGATCCGGAGCTCTTCGGCCTGGCCGCGCTGCAGGTGCGCGACGCGATGGACGCGACGATGCGCCTGGGCGGCGAGAACTACGTGCTGTGGGGCGGCCGCGAAGGCTATGAAACCCTGCTCAACACCGACATGGGCCGCGAGCTCGACCAGATGGGTCGCTTCCTCAACATGGTCGTCGAGTACAAGCACCGCAAGGGCTTCAAGGGCACCATCCTGCTCGAGCCCAAACCGCGCGAGCCCTCCAAGCACCAGTACGACTTCGACAGCGCCACCGTCTACGGCTTCCTGACCCGCTACGGCCTGGAGAAGGAAGTCAAGGTCAACATCGAGGCCAACCACGCGACGCTGTCGGGCCACAGCTTCGAGCACGAGATCGCCACCGCCGCGGCGCTGGGCATCCTGGGCAGCATCGACATGAACCGCGGCGACCCGCAGCTGGGCTGGGACACCGACCAGTTCCCCAACAACGTGCCCGAGCTGGCGCTGGCGATCTATCACATCCTGCAGGCCGGCGGCCTGGGCAGCGGCGGCTTCAACTTCGACGCCAAGGTGCGCCGCCAGTCCATCGACGCCGAGGACCTCTTCCACGGCCACGTCGGCGGCATGGACGTCTGCGCCCGCGCGCTGCTGGTGGCCGAGCAGATGATCGTCGACGGCCGCCTGGCCGCCCATGTCTCGCAGCGTTATGCCGGCTGGGACACGCCGGCGGCGCGCGAGATCCTCGATGGCCGCGTGCCCCTGGACCAGCTCGCCGATCGCGTGCTGGCCCGCAACACCGATGTCGCGCCGCGATCCGGCCGGCAGGAGTACCTGGAGAACCTCGTCAACCGTTTCGCCGGCTGAGCGCCGGCGGCGGCGGACCGCGTCGTCCAGCGGTCCCCGCCGATCCCCGATCCCGACCGTCCTTCCCCGTTCCCGAGCCCGAGCAGTCCACCTCCCCGCCCGAGGTCACGCCATCAGAGCGGACCCGCACCTAACAGACTGGAGACATCATGAGCAATCGCCAACGGACCGCCGTATCCGTCGCCGCCGCGCAGGCGGCCGTCCTCCTCGGTGGCCTGGCCGCCGGCATCGCCTTCGCCCAGACGGCGCCCGCGCCCGCCCCCAAGCCGGAGCCCAAGCCCGAAGCGCAGATCGAGACCGTGGTCGTCTCGGGCAAGCGCGCCGCGCTGAGCTCGGCCCAGAAGATCAAGCAGAACTCCGACGAGATCGTCGATTCCATCGTCGCTGACGACATCGGCAAGCTGCCCGACCGCTCGGTCACCGAGGTGCTGCAGCGCATCGTCGGCGTCACCATGGACCGCACCATGGCCAAGGGCGACCCGGAGCACTTCTCGGTCGAAGGCTCCGGCATCAGCATCCGCGGCCTGACCTACGTCCGCTCCGAGATGAACGGCCGCGATTCGTTCTCCGCCAACGGCGGCCGCTCGCTCAACTTCGAGGACGTGCCGCCCGAGTTGATGGCCGCGGTCGACGTCTACAAGAACCCCTCCGCCGAGCAGATCGAAGGTTCGATCGGTGGCCTGGTCAACTTGCGCACCGCGATGCCGTTCGACTTTGACGGCCTCAAGACAGCGTTGTCGCTGCAGACCACCTACTCGGACCTGAAGGAGAAATCCTCGCCGAGCGTCTCCGGCATGGTGAGCAACCGCTGGAAGACCGACCTGGGCGAATTCGGCGCGCTGGTCAACATCGCCAGCTCGCGCAGCGGCACCCGCACCGACGCCTTCCAGGTCGAGCCCTACTACCCGCGCACCGACGCGGTGGTCGGCCAGGACCCCAACACGACGCTGTGGATCCCGAAGGGCTCGCAGTGGCGCACGCTGGAATTCGACCGCAAGCGCCAGGGCCTGTACGGCGCGCTGCAGTGGAAGAAGGACGACGTCGACTCCAGCCTGACCTACTTCCGCAGCAAGTATCGGATGCAGTGGGACGAGCGCGCCATCTTCGCACAGTCCGACCCCTACAAGCTGCAGGTCGCCAACGGCGAGTTCGGCAAGAACGGCCAGCTGCTCTACGGCACGCTGACCAACAACGATGGCTCCGGCATCAACTTCGGCGCCGACACCCGCAGCGCCTATCGCAACTCCGAGACCCAGGACCTGGCCTGGAAGCTGAACTGGCGCGCCAATGACCAGTGGTCCTTCTCGTCGGACCTGCAGTACATCCGCGCGACCACCGACAGCTTCGACTCCACCGTCGCCACCGGCGTGCAGATGCCCGAGGAGACCATCGACCTGCGCAGCGGTCGGCCGCAACTGATCTTCAGCGACGCGCAACGCGCGGCGCTGGTCGATCCGGCCAACTACTACTGGGCCTTCACGATGGAGCACAAGGACAAGTCCAAGGCCACCGAGAAGGCCTGGAAGGGCGATGCCCGCTACAAGTTCAAGGACGAAGGCTTCCTGCAGGACCTGCGCTTCGGCGTGCGCTTCACCGAGCGCGACGCCACCACCACCAACACGGTGCCGGGCTACAACTGGTCGCCGATCTCGCAGCCGTGGCAGATCGGCTGGGACATCAACCACCTGGCCTTCCTGAACGATCCGCGCTTCAGCGCCGATACCTACGTCCACAACTTCAACAACTTCTTCAGCGGCAAGGCCTCGGTGCCGTCGCTGATCTTCCCGACGGTCTCCACCACCTCGGGCTATCCGGACAGCTACGCCGCGCTGCACAAGTACCACGACATCCTGTGCGCCGAGCAGCATGGGGGCGACACCTCGGCCTGCGCGCCGTGGACGCCGGCCTCCTTCGGCACCGACCCCTCCGGCACCAACAAGCAGCGTGAGCGCACGCAGGCCGCCTTCGCGCAGCTGCGCTTCGGCATGGACGACTGGAAGTACCCGGTGGACGGCAACATCGGCCTGCGCGTGGTGCGCACCGAATCGCGCGCCGACGGCTACACGGTCTTCACCAGCAAGCAGGTGCCCAGCGGCGCCACCGGCGTGCCGGTGCCGGTGATCCCGAACTTCTCGGAAGCCGGCACCTTCAACAACAGCTACACCGACGCGCTGCCCAGCCTGAACCTGCGGATGAAGGCCAGCGAGAAGCTGCAGTTCCGCTTCGCGCTGGGCAAGGGCATCTCGCGGCCCGACTTCAGCCAGCTGCAGGCCTACACGACGATGTCGCAGGACTTCACCTCGACGACGGTCAACGGCCAGACGGTGGTGAGCAACGTGACGCAGACCGGCACGGCCTCGGGCAACCCGATGCTCAAGCCGATCAAGTCGACGCAGGGCGACATCACGGCCGAGTGGTACTTCGACCGCACCGGCTCGCTGACCTTCGCGGCCTTCCACAAGCAGCTCAAGGACATCATCCTCAACCAGACCTTCGTCAAGCAGATCCCCGACGCCACCGGCGCGCTGCAGAACTTCGTCACCACCGGCCCGATCAACGGCGCCAAGGGCCGCGCGACCGGTTTCGAGCTCGCCTTCCAGACCTACTTCGACAAGCTGCCGGGCTGGCTGGCGGGCTTCGGCATCCAGGCCAACTACACCTACGTCGACAGCAAGACCAAGCTGTACGACCCGGTGGGCAGCGCCTACTGCTCGGGCGGCAACTCGGCGTCCAACCTCAACCTCAACCTGAACGGTTGCGACACCGACGGCCGCACCTTCGGCAACCTGCCGCTGCAGAACCTGTCGAAGAACGCCTACAACCTGGCGCTGCTGTACGACCGCGGCGACATCTCCGCGCGCCTGGCCTACAGCTGGCGCTCGAAGTACCTGCAGGCGGTCAATGTCAACGGCACGCAGGGCGGCGACGGCACCGACACCAACCCCGACAGCAGCACCAACGGCCAGCGCAACGTGGCCTGGGGCCTGCCGGTGTGGGCCGATGCCTACGGCCAGCTGGATGCGGGCGTGTACTACAAGTTCAACGACCACGTGACCTTCGGTCTCGAGGCGCAGAACCTGACCAACGCGACCTACAAGCAGCTGATGCAGCAGCACATCGGCACCATGGGCCGCGCCTGGTTCGACACCGGCCGCCGCTACACGCTCACCGCCCGGATGAGCTTCTGAGGCCCTGACGCCTCGTTCCCTCCGCCCCGGCTGCGGCGCCCGCGCGCCCGGCCGGGGCCGTCAAGGAAAGGACTGTCCCGGATGACGCCCCGCTCCCGCCCCGCCTCCCGTGTCCGCGCCGCCGTGCTGGCGACGCTCGCGGCCCTGACCGCCGCCCTCGCCGGCGCAGCCGCCGCCGCGGAGCTGCCGCGGCTGGTCGAGCGCGAGGGCCGTCATGCGCTGCTGGTGGACGGCAAGCCCTTCCTGGTGCTGGGCGCGCAGGTGCACAACTCGAGCAACTCGGTCGAGGCGCTCCAGCAGGTGTGGCCGGCGGTGGCCGATGCCAAGGCCAACACCGTCGTCGTGCCGGTGGCCTGGGAGCAGGTCGAGCCCGTCGAGGGCCGTTTCGATTTCTCCTTCGTGGACGCCCTGCTCGCGCAGGCGCGCGAACGCGGCGTGCGGGTCGCGCTGCTGTGGTTCGCGACCTGGAAGAACACCAGCCCGCAGTACGCGCCGGCCTGGGTCAAGCTGAACAACACCCGCTTCCCGCGCATGCTCGATGCGCAGGGCAAGCCGAGCTACTGCCTGTCGCCCTTCGGTGCCGAGACGCTGGCGGCGGACAAGCGCGCCTTCGTCGCGCTGATGACCCACCTGAAGCAGGTGGACGAGGCGCAGCGCACCGTGATCATGGTGCAGGTGCAGAACGAGGTCGGCACCTACGGCCTGGCGCGCGACCACGGCGCCGTCGCGAATCGCGCCTTCGCCGCGGACGTGCCGGCCGAGGTGCTGCGGCTGCAGAAGCCCGACCCCGCGCTCCACGGCAAGGCCGCCAAGGCTGACAAGGCCAGGGGCGCCTGGTCCGCCGTCTATGGCGACTACGCCGAGCAGTACTTCCACAGCTGGGCGATCGCGCGCTACATCGGCGAGATCGCCGCGGCCGGCCGCCAGGTCTACGACCTGCCGATGTTCGTCAACAACGCGCTGCGCGACCCGCTGGCGCCGATGGCGCCGTGGAAGTCGGACTTCGCCAGCGGCGGCCCGACCCACGACGTGATCGGCATCTACAAGGCCGCCGCGCCGAAGATCGACATCGTCGGCCCCGACATCTACATGCCGGAGTCGGCCAAGGTCGAGGCCATCCTGGGCCAGTTCCAGCGGCGCGACAACGCGCTGTGGGTGCCGGAGATCGGCAACGCCGAGACCTACGCCCGCTACCACTACGCGATCCTGGGTCGCGGCGCGATCGGCGTCGCGCCCTTCGGCGTCGACTACGCCGACTACAGCAACTACCCGCTGGGTTCGCCCTACACCGACCGCCGCATGACCGCGCCGATCGCCGCCGTCTACGGCAGCTTCGCGCCGATGGCCTCGCAGTGGGCGCAATGGTCGCTGGAAGGCCGCACGCACGGCGTGGCCGAAGGCGACGACCGCCAGCCACAGACGGTCGCGCTCAAGGGCTGGACCGCCAAGGTCAGCTTCGGCGAATGGCAATTCGGCGAGCGCAGCTGGCCGCAGCTGAAGGACGAGGTCCCGCCCTCGGCCGCGAAGCCGTCCGGCGGCGTCGCCATCGCCCAGATCGGCGACGACGAATTCATCGTGACCGGCCAGCGCGCCCGCGTGCGCTTCGAGGGCGATGCGTCGTTCAAGGGACTGGGCACGATGCTGATCCACGCGCAAGAAGGCCGCTTCGGCCCGGACGGCCGCTGGACCACCACGCGCAACTGGAACGGCGACCAGGTCGACTGGGGCCTCAACTTGCCGGCGACGCCCACGGTGCTGCGCGTCAAGCTCGGCCGCTACTGATCCTCGAGGAACCGCGCATGCAACGCCGCCGCTTCATCGCCCGCACCGCCGGCCTGGCCGCCGTCAGCGGCGCCCTGCCCGCCGTGCCCGCGCTGTCGGGCGCGCTCGCCGCGACCGCCGCCGGCGGCACCGGCGCCGTCCCCTACGACTGGCGCAGCGTGCCCTTCGGCGGCGGCGGTTTCGTCGACGGTTTCGTCTTCCATCCGCGCGAGGCCGGCCTGCTGTACTGCCGCACCGACATCGGCGGCGCCTACCGCTTCGATCCGAAGGCGCGGCGCTGGTGGCCGCTGCTGGACCACCTCGACAAGGCCGACGCCGACCTGATGGGCGTGCTGAGCGTCGCGGTCGATCCCAACGATGCCGAGCGCGTCTACCTCGCCTGCGGGCTCTACCTGGGCAAGGACGTGCGCGATGGCGCGCTGCTCGCGTCGAGCGACCGCGGCCGCACCTGGACCCAGCACGAACTGAAACTGAAGATCGGCGGCAACTCGCCCGGCCGCGGCAGCGGCGAGCGGCTGCAGGTCGACCCTTGGGTCGGCGAGGTGCTCTACCTCGGCAGCTCGCAGGACGGCCTGCTCAAGAGCACCGACCGCGGCCGCAGCTTCCAGCCGCTGGCCTTCCCGGCGAAGCATGTCTCGCTGGTGCTGATCGACCCGGCAAGCGGCGCGGCGGGCAAGGCGGCCTCGCGGCTCTACGTCGGCAGCCACGATCAACCGGGCTTGTATGTCTCCGACGATGGCGGCCGCAGCTTCGCCCGCGAGCCCGGCACGCCCGCGATGGCGCCGCAGCGCGCGGCCATCGGGCCCGATGGCGTGCTCTACGTGAGCTTCGCCGGCAGCGACGCGCCGCAGCCCGTCAATCCGAGCTACGCGTCGCGCGGCGCCGTGTGGAAGCGCGAACTGCGCGGCGGCAAGGCCGTCTGGACCGAGATCACGCCCGTCAAGCCCGGCGAAGGGCTGAAGGGCTTCGGCTACTCGGGGCTGGACGTCGACCGCCAGCGGCCCGGTCGCCTGATCGTGTCGACGATCGAGCGTTGGGGCGATGGCGACGACCTCTTCCTCAGCGAGGACGGCGGCAAGAGCTGGACCGCGATCGGCGCCCGCTCCAAGCACGACATCGAGTCCCGCCCCTGGCTCGCCAACTACAAGCGCGCGACGCGCCGCCCCGATCCGATGGGCCACTGGATCGCCGACGTGAAGCTCGATCCACAGGACGGCGGCCGCGCGGTCTACGGCACCGGCTACGGCGTGTGGATGACCGACTCGCTGGCCGCGGCGACGCGTTCTCCGGCCGGCACGGTGGCGTGGCGCTTCGAGGTCGAGAACCTCGAGGAGACCGCGACGCTGGAGATCAAGAGCCCGTCCGGCGGCGCGACGCTGCTGGCGGCGATGGGCGACGTGTCCGGCGCGGCCTGGGACGACCTGGCGAAGAACCCGTCGACCGGCCTGTTCGCGCCAAGCAACGAAACCAACCGCTCCGTCGACGCGGCCGAGCTGGAGCCGCGCGTGCTGACGCGCACCTCGGACCACGCGCCGACCGGCGGCTACGTGTCCGTCGATGGCGGCGTGAGCTGGCGCGCTTTCGGCCCCTCGCCGCGCGACGCGAAGAACGCGCAGGGCCATCGCGCGCCCACCGGGCTGGTGGCCGTCAGCGCCAAGGGCGGTTTCCTGGTGTGGGCGCCGGAGCGCCAGCCGGCGATGTGGTCCAAGGACAAGGGCCGCAGCTGGTCGCTCTGCGAGGGCTGGCCCTCGGAGCGCAGCCCGCTGCTCGCGCCGGTCGCGGACCGCGCGGTGGAAGGCGTCTTCTACCTGCTCGATCGTACGCAGGGACGCGTGCTGATGAGCGTCGATGGCGGCCAGCGTTTCCAGCCCGCCGTCAACGGCCTGCCTCAACTCGGCGACTGGCAGTACGCGCAGATGCTGTGCGCGCCGGGCCGCGGGCGCGACCTGTGGTTCGCGCTGCCCAACGGCCTCTTCCACCTGCCCGCGGCCGACCAGCCCTTGCAGCCGGTCAAGCCGGTCGCCGAGGCCTGGATGATGGCGCTGGGCAAGGCGGCCGCGGGCGCCTCCTACCACGCGATCTATGTGTGGGGCCGCGTGTCGGTCGGCGGCGCCTCGCCGGTCGAGGGGCTGTTCCGCAGCGACGACGAAGGCCGCAGCTTCATCCGCATCGGTGACGACCTGCACCGCTACGGCCGCCTGCTGTCGATGGCCGCCGATCCGCTGGAGCACGGCACCGTCTTCCTCGCGCCGCATGGACGCGGCATCGTCGTCGGCAAGCCGAGGACGGGCGCATGAACATGCACGGCCCGAGCGCCGCCCATCGGATCGCGCCGGCCACGGGCCCGCTCGCCCGGCTGCTGGTGATCGCGGCGACGACCCTCGCCGCGATCGCGGCGCCTTTGGGTGGTGTGCTGGGCGGTGCGCTGGGTGGCGTGGCAGGCGGCGCCGCGGGCGTGATGCTCCTGGGCGCGCTCGCCCCCGCCGAGGCGATGGCTTCGGAGCTTCGTCTCTTCGAGCGCGCGCCCGCGCCAGACACGCCGGAAGGCTGGGAGCGCCAGGCGCTGCCCATCGGCAACGGTCGCCTCGGCGCGATGTTGTTCGGCGGGCTGGCGCGCGACCGGATCCAGTTCAACGAGAACACCCTGTGGGTCGGCGACAGCCGCACCATGGGCGCCTACCAGCCCTTCGGCGACCTGGTGCTGACGCTGCCCGGTCACGACACCGAGCCCGCGGCAGCCAGCGGCTACCGGCGCGAGCTCGACATCGGCGACGCGCTGCACCGCGTCAGCTACACCCACGGCGGCACGCGCTTCACGCGCGAGGTCCTCGCAAGCCATCCGGCGCAGGCCATCGTGCTGCGCCTGAGCGCCGATCGCGGCGGTCAGTACAGCGGCAGCCTCGCCTTGACCGATCGCCACGGCGCGCGCGTGCTCGCGCACGGCGCCGGCACCGAGGACGGCGCCCGCCTGACCGCCACCGGCGCGCTCCCCAACGGCATGCGCTACGCGGCGCAGGCGCGCGTCATCGCCGAGGGCGGCCTGCTGCGCGTCGAGGGCGGCCGGCTGGTCTTCCAGGGCTGTGACGCCTTGACGATCGTGCTCGGCGCCGGCACCAGCTACCTGCCCGACGCGGCCAAGGCCTTCGACAGCGGCGTCGATCCGCTGCCGCGCGTCGCCGCGCAGGTGACGGCCGCGTCCGCGCAGCCCTGGACGACGCTGCGCGCGCGCCATGTCGCCGACCACCAGCGCTTCTTCGCGCGGGTCGCGCTCGACCTCGGCCGCAGCGACGACGAGCGTCGCGCGCTGCCGACCGGCGAGCGCCTGCGACGCTACACCGCCGAAGGCGGCGACCCGGAGCTGGAGGCGCTGCACGCGCAGTACGGTCGCTACCTGCTGATCGCCAGCTCGCGGGACTCGCTGCCGGCCAACCTGCAGGGCCTGTGGAACGACAGCCTCACGCCGCCGTGGAGTTCGGACTACCACACCAACATCAATGTCCAGATGAACTACTGGCCGGCGGAGACGGCCAACCTGGCGGAGATGGCGCGGCCTTTCCTCGCCTTCGTCCAGAGCCAGATCCCGATGTACCGGCGCGCGGTGGCCGAGGCCGCCGCGCTCGCGCAGGCGCGTGACGCGGCGAGCGCCAGCGGGGCGGCAAGCGCCGCCGCTTCCAGCGAGCCGATTCCCATCGGCGCCTTCGCCGGCGAGGCCCGCCCGCCCGAGGAACGCTTCCTCACCGCGCAGGGCCGTCCGGTGCGCGGCTGGACCGTGCGCACCGAGTCCAACCCGTTCGGCGGCATGGGCTACCTCTGGAACAAGACCGGCAACGCCTGGTACCTGCAGCACTTCTGGGAGCATTACGCCTTCGGCGGCGACCAGCGCACCCTGCGCGAGGTCACGCTGCCGCTGATGAAGGAAGTCGTCGCGTTCTGGGAAGACCAGCTCAAGCCGCTGCCGGACGGCCGGCTGGTCGCGCCGATGGGCTGGTCGCCGGAGCACGGCCCGGTCGAGGACGGCGTCAGCTACGACCAGCAGATCCTGTGGGACCTGTTCAACAACGCCGTGGCGGCCGCCGATGCGCTCGGCACCGAGCGCGCCTGGCGCGATCACGTCGCCGCGCTGCGCGACCGCCTCGCCGGGCCGAAGGTCGGCAGCTGGGGCCAGTTGCTCGAATGGCTGGACGAGAAGCGCGATCCCGTGCTCGACACGCCGGGCGACACCCACCGCCATGTGTCGCACCTGTTCGCGCTGTTCCCGGGGCGGCAGATCTCGCCGGCGCGCACGCCCGCGCTGGCCGCCGCGGCGCGTCGCACGCTGCAGGCGCGCGGCGATGCGGGCACCGGCTGGTCGATGGCCTGGAAGATGGCCTTCTGGGCGCGACTGGGCGATGGCGACCACGCCTACCGCATGCTGCGCGGCCTGCTGGCCACGCCGGGCGCGCGCGCCGCGCAGCAGGCCGGGCCGGGCACCGAATCCAACAACGCCGGCGGCACCTATCCCAACCTGCTCGACGCGCATCCGCCGTTCCAGATCGACGGCAACTTCGGCTACACCGCCGCGGTCATCGAGATGCTGCTGCAGTCGCATGCCGGCGAGCTCCAGCTGCTGCCCGCGCTGCCCGCGGCCTGGCCGGAAGGCCGCGTCAGCGGACTGCGCGCGCGCGGTGGCGTCGAGGTCGACCTGGCCTGGTCCAAGGGCCGGCTCAGCGCGGTCACGCTGCGCGCGCCGGCGGCCTCGGCGGATGGCTTCACCGGCACGCGGCGCGTGACCGTGCGCGCCGGCACGCACCGCACGACGCTGCAGCTCGAACCCGGTGCGACGCGCCGCCTCGACGCCCGGCTCCGGCCGGTGCGATGACCCCGATGTCCTCGATCGTTTCGCCCCTCCCGCCCCCCGACACCATGAAGTTGAGCCCGATCCTCCTGTCCGCGTCCGCCGCCCTCACCTGCGCGACCACCGGCGCGCAGGCCGCCGACGCGCCGCCCGCGCCTGCCGACGAACTGCGCGTCTTCGTCGGCCAGCCGATGAAGGGCTACCAGCTGACGATCGGCGACTTCGAGCGCAGCGCGCCGCTGACCGGCGATCGCGCCGACTCGCCCCCGGCGCCCAAGCCCGAGTCCCCGAACACCCGGATCTCGGCCCGGCGCAGCGGCAAGGACGGCGCGCGCGACGCGGTCACGATGAGCTGGCAGGACACCTGGTACGCGAGCCTGCGCGTGACCGGCGACACGCCGGTCGACCTGCGGCCCTACCTCGCCCACGGCACGCTGGAGTTCGACATCAACGTCAAGGACCTGAGCCAGGGTGGGCTCTCGTTCAAGCTGGCCTGCGGCGACGGCTGCGAGCGCAAGGTCAATTTCCTGCTGCCGGGCCGCGCGCTCGAAGGCCAGGGGTGGCAGCGGCTGTCCTTCGCGCTGTCGTGCTTCCATCGCGACGGCGACGACTTCAGCCGCGTGACGCTGCCGTTCTCGGTCGAGACCGGCGGCCGCGGCGAGCTGTCGATCGCCAACGTGCGCGTGCTGCGACGCGGCCAGCCCAACGCGGTCTGCCCGAACTACCGCACCGAGTCGGTCACGCCCTCGCCGCTGCTGCAGTCCTGGTCGCTGGACTGGTGGATGCCGCGCCACGAGCAGAAGCTGGCCGCCATCCGCGCGATGCGCGAGGCGGGCAAGAACCCGTCGGTGGTGTTCATCGGCGACTCCATCACCCAGGGCTGGGAGGATGCCGGCAAGGCGGTCTGGGCCGAGCACTACGCGCGCTACGACGCGCTGGACCTGGGCTTCGGCGGCGACCACACCGAGAACGTGCTGTGGCGCCTGCAGCATGGCGAGATCGACGGCATCGCGCCCAAGGTCACCGTGCTGATGATCGGCACCAACAACACCGGCGACCGGCAGGACGAGCCGACGGCCACGGCCGCCGGCATCCGCCGCCTGATCGACGAGATCCGCATGCGCCAGCCCGCCAGCAAGATCCTGCTGCTGGCGATCTTCCCGCGCGATCCCAAGCCCGACGGCCGCGGCCGCCGCCTCAACAACGAGATCAATGCGCTGATCCGCGGCTTCGCCGACGGCGAGGTCGTCCACTTCCTCGACATCGGCGCGGCGCTGACGAATCCCGACGGCACGCTGTCGGCCGAGGTGATGCCCGATTGGCTGCACCCCTCCGAACGCGGCTACCGCCTCTGGGCGGAAGCGATGAATCCGACGCTGCTGCGTCTCCTTGAAGTCTCCCGCTGAGCCGGCCCCGTCCGCGCCGGCCCCGATCCACCCTGACCCATGAGCAGTCCCTTGAGTTCCACCACCGCTCCCTCGCCGCTGTTCCCGCTGACGCCGCTGCCGGCCTTCGGTTACGCCTCGCCCTTCCCGGCCAGCTTCGTGTTCGGCGTCTCCGCGTCCGCGCCGCAGATCGAGGGCGCCGCCTTCGAAGGCGGCAAGGGCGAGTCCAACTGGGACCGCTTCAGCCGCCAGCCCGGCGCCGTCCATGGCGGCGACACGCTGGACGTGGCCGTGGACCACTACCACCGCTTCGACGAGGACTTCGCGCTGATGGCCTCGCTGGGCCTGAAGGACTACCGCATGTCCATCGCCTGGCCGCGCATCATTCCCGACGGCACCGGCGCGGTGAACGAGGAAGGCATCGCCTTCTACCGCCGCCTCTTCGCGAGCATGCGCAAGCACGGCATCACGCCCTGGGTCACGCTGTTCCATTGGGACCTGCCGATGGCGCTGGAGGAGCGCGGCGGCTGGACCTCGCGCGAGACCGTCGACGCCTTCGCGCGTTATGCCGAGGTCGTCGTGAAGGCCTTCGCCGATGAGGTCAAGCACTGGATCACGCTCAACGAGATCCGCTGCTTCACGATGCTGGCCTACGGCTTCGGCACCAAGGCGCCGGGCCGCCGCGAGCCGGAAGCCGTCGTCAACCAGACCTACCACCATGCGATCGTGGCCCATGGCCACGCGGTGCGCGCGGTGCGCCAGCACGGCGGCCCGGGCGCCCAGGTCGGCCTGACCGACAACTGCGACGTCAGCGTGCCGGTCAGCGAAAGCCCCGAGGACATCGCCGCCGCGACCGCCTGGTTCCGCGACCGCAATGCCCACATCCTGGGCGCGATCCACGCCGGCCACTATCCCGAGTCCTACCTGAAGCGCGTCGGCGACGCGGCGCCCAAGGTGCTGCCCGGCGACTTCGACCTGATCAGCCAGCCCACCGACTTCCTGGGCCTGAACATCTACACCGGCCACTACGTGCGCGCGGCCGACAACGACCAGGGCTACGAGCAGCTCGCGCTGCCGAAGAACTATCCGCGCGCCGATCCGCCCTGGCTGCATCTGGTGCCGCAGTCGATGTACTGGGCGCCGCGGATGGTGACCGAGCTCTACGGCCACCGCTCGATCTACATCACCGAGAACGGCTGCGGCTACGACGACGAACCGGTGACCGACGGCGAATGCCACGACCTGCACCGGCGCGACTTCGTGCGCGGCCACCTGCGCGAGCTGCATCGCGCGATCGGCGACGGCGTGCCGGTGAACGGTTATTTCCTCTGGTCCTTCATCGACAACTTCGAATGGGAGGACGGCTACCAGCGGCGCTTCGGCATCGTGCACTGCGACTACGGCACGCTGGTCCGCACGCCCAAGCTCTCGGCGCGGTATTACGCCCGCATCGTCCAGGAACGCCGCATCCTCTGAGGCCCGCCATGAGCGCCACCAGCCTGACCTCCTCCGACTCCGGCGCCACGCCGGCGCCGCACGTGATCCGTCCCGCCGACCGCGTGCCGATGCCGCAGAAGGTCGGCTACGGGCTCGGCTCGATGATCGACCTGTGGGGCCACTGGCTCTATGCGTCGCTGGCCTTCCACGTCTTCAACGTGTTCCTGGGCGTCGCGCCGGGCCTGATCTCCACGGCGCAGATGATCAAGATCTTCATCGACGCCGCGTCGGATGCGATCTTCGGCTGGATCTCCGACAACACCCGCACCCGCTACGGCCGGCGCCGGCCCTTCATCCTGGTGGGCGGCGTGCTGGCGGGCATCGGCCTGCCGCTGATGTTCGCCGTCGGCCGCGGGTGGACGGACATGCAGTACTTCATGTTCATGGTCATCTCCACCGCCATCTACGTGCCGGTGATGAGCTGCTTCAACATGCCCTGGCTGAGCCTGGGCTCGGAGATGACGCCCGACTATCACGAGCGCACCAACGTGATGTCGATCAAGAACGCGATCCAGAAGGCGCCCGAGCTGGCGATGTTCTTCGCCGCGCAGTTCACGACGCTGGCGTGGTTCCACGACGCTGACGGCAAGCCCGACATCCTGCGCGGCGCGCAGACCTACTGCGCGCTGCTGGGCGCGGTGATGGTGGCGGTGTCCATCGTGATGTTCATGACGGTGCGGGAGCGCTACTACGAGAAGCTGGTCGCGCATTCGCAGACGCACATCCCCTTCGCCGACACGCTGTGGCGCACGCTGCGCTGCCGGCCGTTCCGGCACATCCTGGGCATGATGCTGGCCTACGGCATCGGCACGGCGATGGTGTCGGCGCTGGGCTACTACGCCACCGTCTACTACGTCTGCAAGGGCGACATCGCGCTGGCGACCAAGTGGAACACCGCGATGGGCGTGGCGGGCATGGTGTTCGGCTTCCTCGGCATCCCGTTCTTCAACTACATCGCGCGGCGCCACGGCAAACGCGCGGCGCTGGCGCTGGTGCTGTCGCTGGCGATCTGCGCCTTCATCGGCGACTGGTGGCTCTACGACCCCGAGCGCCCCGCGCTGCAGCTGCTGGCCTGCGGCTTCGTCGCATTCACCGGCGCGGGCTTCTGGACGCTCTACGGCTCGACGGTGGCCGACGTCATCGACTACGACGAGCTGCAGACCGGCCAGCGCCGCGAGGGCTCGTTCGCGGCCTGCCAGTCGTGGATCTCCAAGGTCGGCATCGCGCTGGGCGTGGGCGCCTCGGGCTGGATCCTGCAGTTCACCGGCTTCGATTCGAAGCTGCCGGTGCAGAGCGAGCACGCCATCTTCATGATCCGCATCCTGCTGTCCGGCATCCCGGTGCTGGGCCTGCTGCTGGCGCTGATATCGGTGTCGCGCTTCGAGTTGACCGAGCGCGGCATGGCGGAGATCCGCGCCCGCCTGGAGGCGCAACGCGGCGCGGTCTGAAGGTCCTTTGACTGCACGCCGGCCGCGGGGCCGGCGCCCGGCTTCTCTGCTGTCTATCCAGTTTTCCAGAGTCCTCACCGGACCATGCGCGCACTGGCGCGCATGCCCATCACAACTCACGGAGACAAGACGATGAAGGCAAGAACCCTGGCCGCGCTGCTGATGGCGGCGACCGGCCTGACGAGCGGATGGGTGGCGAGCGCGCAGAGCTGCTCGCCGACGGCGATCAATCCCTACGTCAGGGTCGGCAGCGGCGCCTGGAGCAACACCTCGTCGGCGACGGTGGCCGCCGGCGGCACGCTGACGCTCGGACCGCAGCCGACCAGCGGCGGCTCGTGGTCCTGGACCGGCTGCGGCGCATCGGCCAACACGCGCGAGCTGGGCCTGACCGCGAAGGCCAGCTGCACCGCGGTGGCGACGTACACCAACAGCTGCGGCGCCAAGTCGACGCAGAACTTCGTGCTCACCGTGCCGGGCATGCGCGACCTGACCAGCCTGCAGCTGTCCAAGCTGATGGGCGCGGGCTGGAACCTGGGCAACTCGCTGGAGGCCATCGGCGGCGAGACCGCGTGGGGCAACCCGGCGGTGACGCAGTCGATGTTCAACGCGGTGAAGGCGGCCGGCTTCAAGACGGTGCGGATCCCCGTGTCCTGGAAGCAGTACGCCGATGCCAACGACAACATCAGCGCGACCTGGATGGCGCGCGTGACGCAGGTCGTCAACTACGCGCGCAACGCCGGCCTGTACACGATGATCAACATCCACTGGGACGGCGGCTGGATGCAGCCGACCTACGCCCAGCAGTCGGCGGTCAATGCGCGCATCACCAAGTTCTGGACGCAGATCGCCAACAACTTCAAGGGCTACGACGACACGCTGCTGTTCGCGGGCACCAACGAGGTGATGGTCGACGGCGACTACGGCACGCCGACGGTCGAGTACTACACGGTGCAGAACAGCTTCAACCAGACCTTCGTGAACGCGGTGCGCGCGACCGGCGGCAACAACCTGGCGCGCCACCTGATCGTGCAGGGCTTCAACACCAACATCGACCACACGGTGAATTTCGCGACGATGCCGAGTGACTCGGTGGGCCGCCGGCTGATGATGGAAGTGCACTTCTACGACCCCTACAACTTCACGTTGAACCAGAACAGCAGCATCTGGCAATGGGGCGCGGGCGCGACCAGCGCGGCCAACACGGAGACCTGGGCGAACGAGGCCTACATCGACGGCCAGTTCCAGAAGATGAAGACGCGCTTCGTCGACCAGGGCATCCCGGTGATCCTGGGCGAGTTCGGCGCCATCCGCCGCACCGAGTACGCCGGCGCGGAGACGTATCGCACGGCGTGGGACCGCTACGTGGCGCGCGCGGCGTGGACGCGTGGCGCGGTGCCGGTCTACTGGGACGCGGGTTATCCGAACGACAACCACAGCATGGGCCTGTTCGACCGCAACACCGGCGCGGTGGTCTATCCGTCGATCGTGAGCGGCATCGTCGACGCGGCGAAGTAAGGGCGGGAACGGCGGCGCGTCCTGAGCGACGCGCCGCTTCCCGCAGCCGCGGCTGACACCAGCGCTCCGGACGCTGCCCTCGTACCCAGCCGGGCTCACACGTCGGGCGAGCGCCCAGTCAACGCCGGGGCTTCGCGGCGAACCAGCGACGCGCGTCGTCGAGGGCCACCGGCGCGTCGAATCCGTGATCGCGCAGCAGCGCCGCGATCGCCGCTTCGTCGAGCGGCACCAACGCGAAGGCATGCGTCCAGGCGTCATCGCCCATGACGTAGCGCAGCGTCATGCGGACTTGCTCGATCCCGTCGACGGTGGCGCGCGCCAATGCGGTCACGTCGATCGACAACTCGCTCGATCGGCTCAGCGGTCCGAGGGCGGCGATGCGCAGCCAGTGGGCGTCCTGGCATTGAAGGATCAATTGACCGTGCGGCGCGACATGCCGGCTGGCCGCGGCGACAAAGGCGCGCCGGACGGCGGCATCGGCGTGATTGACGAGGTCGCTGGGCAGGAGCACGACGTCGAAGCGCTCGCCGAGATCGAGCCGCTCGATGTCGGCGTGAATGCGGCGCACGCGGTCGGAGATGTGGGCCAGCATCTCCGCGGAGTTGTCGACCCCGGTCACGGTGCAACCGAAGTGGTCTTCGACTGCGGCCACCACATCGCGGAGGAACAGCCGGAGCAACTTGCTCGCGCCATCCTGGGTTTCGCGGAGGGCCTGGGAGACGCGGCATCGCGAAGCTAGCCGCAGGTCATCCCTCGAGTTCGGCCGAGGCCGGGACTGGCTCCGCGCCCCTCCCGGTTCCGTTTAGACGCGCCGGACTTGTTTAGTAAATCCAGATAAAGACAGCGCGGGACAACCGTTCCGATTGACCCTCGCGGCAGGGCCGATCTATAACGAAACCCCGATGACAGAACGACTGGCGGGCAAGCTCGTCTTAGAGATCGTTTTTCACGAGGTGTTTAGTAAATGTTCACGCGTCCATGAGCCAAGTCACGATCCGAGACATCGCGCAGGCGACCGGTCTGTCGTCCGGCACCATTTCGCGCGCGCTCAAGAACCAGGCGGGCATGACCGATGCCACCCGCCTCAAGGTCCAGGACGCCGCCCAGCGGATGGGCTACGACTTCTCCCAGCTGCGCAAGGTGCGCATCCGGCGCATCGCCTTCCTGCTGCACAGCCAGCACAACACGCTGGCCTCCAGCCCCTTCTTCTCGCCGGTCCTGCATGGCGCCGAGGAAGCCTGCCGGCGCGAGGGCATCGCCCTGTCCTTCAACGTGGTCGGTCCCGCCGCGCCGGTGATGGAGCAGATCCGGCTGCATCAGCCTGACGCGCTGCTGTGCGCCGGCTTCTTCGAGCCCGAGGTGCTCGCCGCGCTGAAGCAGACCGGCAAGCCCATGGTGCTGATCGACATGCAGCAGCGGGGCTTCACCTCGGTCAATCCGGACAACGCGATGGGCGGCTACCTCGCCACCCGGCATCTGCTGCGCAGTGGCCGGCGGCGCATCGCGATGCTGTCCGGGTCGCTGGCGCACTTCAGCATCGAGCAGCGCAACCGCGGCTTCCGTCGTGCGCTCTTCGAGTCCAGGACGCTGGCCGATCCCGACCTCGAGGTCATCGTTCCTCAACTGGGCGACGGCGACAGCGGCGTCGTCGAGGCGATGCAGCGCCTGCTCAGCCTGCCCAAGCCGCCCGACGCCGTGCTTTGCTACAACGACAGCACGGCCCTCGTGGCGATGGCGCATTGCCGCGGCCAGGGCATCAAGGTGCCGCAGGACATCGCCATCGTCGGCTTCGACGACATCAGCGGCGCCGCCACCAGCGTGCCGCCGCTCAGCACGCTGCGGGTGGACAAGGAGGCGCTCGGCGCCGCCGGCGTCGACCTGCTGCTGCGGCTCAAGCCCGAGGACCCCATCGAGGAACTCGTCCTGCCGGTCGACCTGGTCGTGCGTGAAAGCAGCTGCGACGACTAGCGCCCCTGCCCCCGCGTCCCCCGAGCCACTGCGGGCCGGCATCGCGGCGTGACACCGCAGGGCCTTGCCCCCCTGACGCATTGACGCCGTGACGCAGCGAAGGCGTCACGGCGATCCCATCACGAGACGGAGACAACATGGAACACGTATCCCCCCGCCCCGCCGCGGCCGCATCGGGCGCGGCCGCCGGCCCCGCCACCAATGACAGCGGCCACAGCGGCGCGCTGGTCATCGTCACGGTGCTGTTCTTCATGTGGGGGCTGATCACCTCGCTGAACGACATCCTCATCCCCCACCTCAAGGCCATCTACACGCTCAGCTACGTGCAGGCGATGATGGTGCAGTTCTGCTTCTTCGGCGCCTACTTCATCGTGTCCCTGCCCGCGGGCGCGCTGATCCGGCGCCTGGGTTACCAGCGGGGCGCGGTGGCGGGCCTGCTGATCGCGGCCGTGGGCTGCGCGCTGTTCTACCCGGCCTCCTTCGGCGGCTACGGCCTGTTCCTGCTGGCCTTCTTCGTGCTGGCCTCGGGCATCACGGTCCTGCAGGTCGCCGCCAATCCGTACGTGACCGTGCTCGGTCCGGCCCGCACGGCCTCGAGCCGCCTCAACCTCACCCAGGCCTTCAACTCGCTGGGCACCACCATCGGTCCCGCCGCCGGCGGTGTGCTGATCCTGTCCATCTCCGGCGCCGCCGCCGGTGCGGCATCCACCGTGCGCGGCCCCTATCTCGCGCTGGCCGCCGCGCTCGCGCTGCTCGCGCTGTTCTTCCTGAAGGCCAGGCTGCCGCGCATCGAAGACGGCGAGGACCTCGCCCTGGACGGCGAAGGCCACGGCTCGGCCTGGGCGCACCGCCATCTGGTGCTGGGCGCGATCGGCATCTTCCTGTACGTCGGCGCGGAGGTGAGCATCGGCAGCTTCCTCATCAACTTCCTGGGCGAAGGCAACATCGCCGGCCTGGCGCATGCCGACGCGGCGCGCTACGTCAGCCTGTACTGGGCCGGCGCCATGGTCGGACGCTTCATCGGCTTCGTCGTGATGCGCTCGGTGAGCCCGGGCCGGACACTGGCCTTCAACGCCCTGGTGGCGATCGCGCTGGTGCTGACCGCCACCTTCGGCCACGGCAGCGTGGCGATGTGGGCCATCCTGGCCGTGGGCCTGTGCAACTCCATCATGTTCCCCACCGTCTTCAGCATGGCCATCCACGGCCTGGGCCGGCACACCGGCCAGGGCTCCGGCATCCTGTGCATGGCCATCGTCGGCGGCGCCATCGTGCCCTTCGCGCAGGGCGCGCTGGCCGACCGCCTGGGCGTGCAGCTGTCCTTCCTGCTGCCCGCCGCCTGCTATGCGTTCATCCTCTACTTCGGGGCGCGCTACGCCTCGATGTATGTGAAGCAGTGAAGCTCAGACGGCCGCGGGCGGCCGCGAGGCCGGCGCCGCGCCGAAGCCGGGATTCGGCGCGGCGCCCATCGTGAACACCAGCTGGCCGCCCTGCATCAGGGCGGCGTGGTCGATCCAGCTGCGCGTGTGCGGCTGTCCCCGCCAGGTCACCGACTGCACGTAGATCCGGTCCGGGCCGTTGCCGCGCGCCTCGATCTCCAGCGTCCTGCCGCCCGGCAATGCGAGCTCGGCCCGCTCCACCAGTGGACTGCCGAAGACATAACGCGCGCTGACCGGATCCACCGGGTACAGCCCCAGCGCGCTGAGCACCAGCCAGGCCGACATCTGCCCGCAGTCCTCATTGCCGGACAGGCCGTCGGGCCGGTCGCTGTAGAGCGTGTCCATGATCTGCCGCACGCGCGCCTGCGTCTTCCAGGGCTGGCCAGCGTAGGCGTAGAGATAGGCGATGTGGTGGCTGGGCTCGTTGCCATGGGCGTACTGGCCGATCAGCCCCGAGATGTCGGGCGGAGCGCCCGGCAGTTGCTCGGAGCTCGTGGTGAACAGCGCATCGAGCTGGGCGACGAAGGCCGCCTCGCCGCCGAAGAGCTCCATGTAGCCGGCCACGTCGTGCTGGTTGAGGAAGGTGGCCTGCCAGGCATTGGACTCGGTGAAGTCGCGCCAGCGATCCGAATGGCCCAGCGCCCGCGGATCGAAGGGCTCGGCCCAGCGGCCGTCGGCCAGGCGAGGCCGCACGAAACGAAGCGCCGGATCGAAGACATGGCGATAGTTCAGCGAGCGCTGGCGCAGCAACGCCGCGTCCGCCTCGGCGCCGACGCCCCGCGCGAGGCGGGCCAGCGCCCAGTCGTCGTAGGCGTACTCGAGGGTCTTGCTGGCCGCCTCCTCCTCGCGGTCGGACGGGATGAAACCCAACCGGCGGTAATCGGGCAGACCGCGGTACGCGTCGTCCATCGCGCGCTGGCGCCACAGCGGCCAGGCGCGCTGGAAGTCGATGCCGGCGAAGCCCTTGGCCTGGGCCTCGGCCAGCACCACCGCCGAGTGGTAGCCGATCATGCAGCCGGTCTCGCGGCCGTGCAGCGGCCACACCGGCACGCCTTGATCGCTCTGCTCCGCCATGCGGATGAGGCTGTTGACCAGGTCCGGCACGCGCTCCGGCGTGAGCATCGTCAGCAGCGGATGCAGGCTACGGTAGGTGTCCCACAGCGAGTACTGCGTGTAGTTGCGCTCGCCGGGCGACAGCTGATGCACGCGCAGGTCCATGCCGCGGTACTGGCCGTCCACGTCGCTGAACAGGGTCGGCGCGAGCAGGGAGTGATACAGCGCGGTGTAGAGCATGCGCTGATGCCGCTCGTCGAAGGTCCGCAGCCGCAGCGCGGCGAGCTCACGCTCCCAGGCCGCGCTGGCCGACGCGCGCACCTGCTCGAAGTCCCAGCCGGGCAGCTCCTCGCGCAGATTGCGCAGCGCGCCCTCCGCGCTGACGTAGGAGATGCCGCACTTGACCAGCAGCGGCTCGCCCGTCTCCGAGCGCCAGTGCAGCGCCGCCAGCAGCTGCGTGCCGCGCGAGACACGCGTCGCCGCGCCGTCCGCGCCGTTGCCGTTGAACACCTCGAAGCGCTCGAAGGGACGCGAGAACTGCATCGCGAAGTAGACCTGCCGGCCCTGCGCCCACTGGTCGACCGCGCGGCCGCCGAGCAGCATGTCGTCGCCGACCACCTCCAGCTCGGCCCAGGGCACGCGCGTGGGAACGCCCGGCTTGTCCTGCATGCCATGACGCAGGTCCACCATCAGATGGCTGCGCGTGTGCTGGCCGAAGCGGTAGCGATGCAGACCGACGCGCTCGGTGGCGGTGAGCTCGACAGTGACATCGCGATCGCGCAGCGCGACGCGGTAGAAGCCGGGCTCGGCGGACTGGTCCTGATGCGTGAACGGCGCGCGCCAGCCCAGCTCCGGATTGCCGGGCGGTCCGGGCTGCCGCCGCACCTCGCCGACGCAGGGCATCACCAGCACGTCCAGCAGGTCACCGATGCCGGTGCCGCTGAGGTGCGTGTGGGAGAAGCCCATGATCGAGCGGTCCTTGTCGTGGTAGCCCGAGCAGGCGTCCCAGTCCGCGTTGTAGGTGTCGGGCCCCAGCTGCACCATGCCGAAGGGCCGCGTGGCGGCCGGCGTGGTGTGGCCGTGATCGCCGGTGCCGATGAACACGTCGACGTGGCGGGTGAGGCGCTCGTCCGCAGGAACGCCCGGGGACAGGGCCTGGCGCGCGGGGCCGGCGCAGCCGGTCAGCGGCAGGCCGGTGGCGAGCGCCATCTTGAGCAGGTCGCGGCGTGAGGTCATGGATCAGCTCGATTGCAGCAGCGCGGGCCGATGCCGCGCCAGGTTCAGGATCAGTTCGCCGAACAGGCCGTTGGCCCAGGCAAACCAGGGGCGGGTGAAATGCGCGGCGTCGTCCTGGTCGAAGGCCTCGTGCATGAAGCCGGTGCCCGCATGGCTGGCCTGGAGCCAGCGCAGGCACTGGCGGACCTCCGCGTCGCCCGCGGCCGTGGCGGGCGCGGTCAGCGCCTTCATGGTGAGGGACATCGGCCAGATCATGCGCAGGCCCTCGTGCGGCCCGCCGGTGCCCTCGGCCACGCGGCCGCGGAAGAAGTACGGGTTGTCCGGGCTCCAGGCGCGCGCGCGCGTGCGGCGGTAGAGCGCGTCGTCGACCGCGCAGACGCCCAGGTAGGGCAGGCTCAGCAGGCTGGGCGCGTTGGCGTCGTCCATGAAGAACTGGTTGCCGAAGCCGTCGACCTCATAAGCCCAGACCTCGCCCGCCGGCGTGCGCAGCCGCGCGTGACGGCGCAGCGCGGCCGCGACCTCGTCGGCCAGGGCCTTGGCCTCGCTCGCCAGCGCGGCGTCGTGCAGCACTGCGTCCGCCATCGCCGCGAGCTGGCGCAGCGACACGACGGCGAACAGGTTGGCCGGCACCAGGAACGGGAAGACGCAGGCGTCGTCCGACGGCCGGAACATCGAATGGATCAGCCCCACCGGCCGGCCCGGATGGCCATAGCCATCGAGGACCAGGGTCTCGGTGGCCGCCTCGGCCTTGCGCTGAAAGCGGTAGGGACCGGGGCCGGTCTTGCGCTGCTGCTCGCGCATCGTGCGCAGCACTGCGCGCATCGCCTCGGCCCATTGCACGTCGAAGGGCGCGGTGTCGCCGGTGGCGCGCCAATAGCCATGGGCCAGGCGGATGGGCCAGCACAGCGAGTCCAGCTCCCACTTGCGCTCGGACACGCCGGGCCGCATCTCGGTCAGGTCGCCGATGGCCCACTTGAGCTGCGTGCGGGCCTGGGGGTCCTCGAGGAAGGCATTGGCGTAGGGATCGATCAGCAGGCAGCGCGCGTGGCGATGGATGACGCCTCGGATCAGCCGCCGCAGCGCGCCGTCCTCACGCGCGAAGGGCAGGTAGGGCCAGACCTGGGCCGACGAGTCTCGCAGCCACATCGCATCGATGTCGCCAGTGATGACGAAGGTGTCGGGCTTACCGTCGACGGTGCCCTCGGTCACCGTGGTGTCCAGCGTGTTGGGCAGGCAGTTGCCGAACATCCAGGCCAGCTCCGGATCGCCGATGCGGCGCTGCAGATCCGCGATGGCGGCGTCGACAGCAGGGCTGATGAAGCGGCGCTGAGCGGGCGGAGGCCGCGAGCTGGCGAAGCGCGCATCCGGACCAGGAGGACGATCGGCCGCCAGCGCGCGGGCCATGCCCAGCCCGCTCAGTCCACCCGCCAGTCCCAGCCCGAGCAGCGCGCGCCGCGCCGGCGAATCGATCATGCCGCCCCCCTTCATCGCGGCAGCTCCTGGCGGCCCTGGATCTCGAAGCTGGCGCGCAGCACCTCGGCATGGCCGGGCTGGCCGCCGCCCACCGCGAGGCGGTAGCGGCCCGGCAGCACCGCGCGCACGCCCGACGCGTCGACCTGGCTGAGCGCGCGGGCATCGAGCTCGAATCGCAGCGTTCGGCGCTCGCCAGCCTTCAGCGGCACGCGCTGGAAGGCCACCAGCGCGTGCGCCGGCGCCACGGCCAGCGGCGTCTCGGGCTCGAGGTAGACCTGCGTCACCTCGTCGCCATCGCGATCGCCGGCGTTGGCCACCTCGACCTCGACCGTGAGCGCCTGTCCCGCGTTCAGCACCGCGCTCGACACGCGCGGCGCCTGGTAGGCGAACCGGGTGTAACTCAGCCCATGCCCGAAGGCCCACAGCGGCGAGCCCTTGAAGTAGCGATAGGTGCGGCCCTGCATGCCGTAGTCGGCGAAGGGCGGCAGGTCCTGCGCCGAGCGGTAGAAGGTCACCGGCAGCCGCCCTGCCGGGTTGTTGATCCCCAGCAGCGTCTCCGCGATCGCCTGCCCGCCGGCCTCGCCCGGATACCAGGCGACCAGCACCGCATCCGCGTGCTCGGCGGCCCAGCGCAGCGCCACCGCGCTGCCCGACTGCAGCACCACCACCAGCGGCTTGCCGGTCGCCTGCACCGCCTGGAGCAGACGCTCCTGCGCCGCCGGCAGGTCCAGCGAGCTGCGGTCCCCGCCATCGAATCCAGGCACCTCCAGCTGCAGCTGCTCGCCTTCCAGATCGGGCGACAGGCCGACGAAGGCCACGATGGCATCGGCCTGGCGCGCGGCCGCCACCGCCTGCGCCAGTTGCGCATCGGCGGGCGCCTGCCATCGCAGCGACAGGCCCTGGTCCTCGCCTGTATGCAGCCATTCCACGCGCAAGGTCCGCGGGCGATGGTCCGTGACCTTGATGGTGGCGGGGGCCTGGTCGCCGTCGCCGTCCTGCAGCAGCTTGCCGTCGAGATAGAGGCGGACGCGGTCATGGCCGTCGCAATCGAAGCAGCGCTCCACGCGCAGGCCCAGCCGGTACTCGCCGGGTGCCGGCGGCAGGAACTGCCCCGACCAGCGCACCGAGTACCCGCGCGGCGGCAGGCCCGCCGCGGGCGGCGCCCGGTTGAAGTCGAGATTCAATGTGGCATCGTCGCTGGCTGCGACGGGGAGGCCGGCGAGGGTCGCGTTGGCGAAGACCTCGCGGCGCAGGCCGGGCCGGCCCTGCGGCGTGCGCAGCGCCGCCTGCGGCACGGCCACCGGCACGCCTTCGGCCAGCGCGGAGCCCTGAGCGGCGACCACGCGCGAGGGCCCGAGCGCCTGGCGCAGACCGGCCAGCGGCGTGACCGGATCGGCCGCCACGCCGTGGTAGTTGGCGTGCAGGTCCTCGAGCAGCTCGGCGGTCGGACCAACGACGGCCACGCGGCCGCGCGGCGACAGCGGCAGCACGCCGTTGTTCTTCAACAGGACCATCGACTCGCGCGCGGCGCGCAACGCCAGCGCGCGACCCGCGGCCCAGTCGATGGACGGCGCGGCGCTCGCGGGCGAGAACAGGCCCAGCCGCAGGCGGGCCTCGAAGAGCCGCTGCAGCGCGCGATCCAGGTCGGCCTCGCTGACGCGGCCGCTCGCCACCGCGCGGCCCAGCGCGGCGAAGCTGCGGCCGCAGTTCAGGTCGGTGCCCGCCTGCAGCGCGCGCGCCGAGGCCTCCGCGTCATCGGGCGTGGTCTTGTGGAAGAGCGTCATGTCCTCGACCGCGTCGCAGTCGGTCACGACGAAGCCCTGGAAGCCCCAGTCCCGGCGCAGCCGGTCCTGCAGCAGCGCCGTGTTCGCGCAGGCGGGCGTGCCGTCCAGCGCGTTGTAGGCGCACATGACCGAGCCGGCGTGCGCCTGCGTCACCGTGGCCCGGAAGGCCGGCAGATAGCTGTCCTCCAGGTCGTGGGCGGACGGGTTGACGTTGAAGGCGTGGCGATCCTTCTCCGGCCCGCTGTGCACGGCGAAATGCTTGGGCGTGGCGATCACCAGCGGGCGGCGCTCGTCGGGGCCTTGCAGCCCTTGCACGAAAGCCACGCCCAGGCGCGCGGTGAGGACCGGATCCTCGCCATAGGTCTCCTGCCCGCGGCCCCAGCGCGGATCGCGGAACAGGTTGATGTTGGGCGACCAGATCGTCAGGCCGCCATAGCGGGCGGAGTCGCGCGACACGCCCGGCGGCGGCGGCGCGGTCTTGGCCCGCGCCTGCGCGGCGATCACGCCGCCCACCGCGTGCAGCAGCGGCGCGTCCCAGCTCGCGGCGAGGCCGATGGCCTGCGGGAAGACGGTGGCCCGGCCGTTGCGCGCCAGGCCATGCAGGCCTTCGCTCCACCAGCCATAGGCCGGCACGCCCAGACGCTCGATGGCGGGCGCGCCGTCCTGCAGCTGGGCGATCTTCTCGGCCAGGCTGAGCCGGCTCACCAGATCGGCGGCGCGCTCGGCGTCGCCCAGGCGGGCGTCGAGATAGGGCGGCACCGTCGGCGATGTCCGCGCTGACGGCGCCGGCTCGGCGGCCGTTGCCATCGATGCCGGCAGCAAGGCCGCGAAACACAGCCACGGCATCACGTGCATGCCGTGCCCCCCGCAGCGCTTCGGCGCCGCCGGTGAAAGGGAAAGCGCGCGCCTGACGGCGTCAGCCCAGGCGGCGCGGGTCCAGTTGCACATGCCGGATGTGGCTCCGTTTGTAGGTGTAGGTGAGATGCACGAGGCCATCGCGTGTCTGGATGGCAGCGGGATAGGAGAACTCCTGGCCGGGCTCGTCCTCCAGCGTCGCGACGGTGCGCCACGTGTGTCCGCCGTCGCCGGACAGCGCCAGGTCCAGCCGGTCGCGGCCGACCCACCAGTCGTTTCCCTGCTCGCGCGGGTTGAAGACCATCAGGATGCGGCCATCGGCCAGGCCCAGGGCCTCGATGCCGGCATTGGGATTGGGCAACGAGGTCAGCGCAGCGGCCGACCAGCTGCGCCCGCCATCGCGCGAGCGCGTGACGGCGATGCGGTTCGCCCGGGTGCGCGCGAAGGCCAGCACGCTGCCATCGGGCCGAACGACCAGGCTGGGCTGGATCAGCCCGTAGCCCTTCGGATCGGCCACCGGCACGTTGGGCAGCCAGCTCCGGCCCAGGTCCCGGCTGCGCTCCATGTGCAGGCGCCAGCGGCCCGTTTCGTCCTCGGTGCTGGACGGGCACAGCAGCGTGCCGTCCGCGAGCATCAGCGGCTTGCTGCGGATCGGGCCCAGCACGCCGTCAGGCAGCCGGCGCGGCGACGACCAGTGGTCGCCGCCATCGTCCGAGGTGATCAGCTCGCCCCACCACTGCCGTGGATCGGGGCCGACCTTGTAGAAGAGCAGCAGCTTGCCGCCGCGGGCGGCATCGGCCTGGAACAGGACGGGGTTCCAGGTGGGCAGCGGGCTACCGTCCGGCTGAACGCCGTCCGCGACCGCGCGAGGCGGACTCCAGGCGCCGGCCCGCAGGCGCGAGCACCAGATGCGCACATCGGGCGCGCGCTCCGCGGTGCCGCCGAACCAGGCGGCCATCAGGCTGCCGTCCGGCAGTTCCACGAGCGTGGACGCATGCACCTGCGGCGTGGCCGGTTGGTCGTCGATGAAGCGTTTGTGGAGCTCGAGCTCCGCGCTCCAGGCGCGCGGCCCGGCCGCGCCCGCCAGCGCCGCGCCCAGCAGCTGCCTTCGGGACAGACCGGGCACCCGCCGCGTCATAGCGCCTGCCGCAGCGCGGCGATGCGCGCGGCGTCGATGCCGGACGCGAAACTGCCGCCGGTGCGCGCGCCGCTGCCCACGTGGTACTGCCGCGCGCCGATGCGGCGATGCAGCGCGGCCAGGTTGCCCGCGTGTACGCCCGCGCCCACCAGCGGCTCGACGCCCTCGCCCAGACGCCAGCGCGTCACGAGTTGGGCGAGCAGCTCGGCGCCCTCCTCCGCGGTCGGCGCGGCCCCCGAGCTCAGTAATTGCGTCACCGCGCCGCGATAGGCGCTCAGCTCGCTGAAGGCGCGGACCGGATCGCGCGCCTCGTCGAAGGCACGATGGAAGGTCATCGGCAGACCATCAGCCCATCGCAGCACCTGGTCCAGGGCGGCGCGATCGATGTCGCCATCGGCCGTCAGCGCGCCGAAGACGAGGCCATGCGCGCCGGCGTCGCGCACCATCGCCACGCCCTCGCGCACCTGACGCATGTCGGCCTCGTCGTAGCAGAAGGACCGGGCGTGGGGCCGCACCATGACCATCACCGGCAGACGGCACTGCCGCACCACTTCGCGCGCCACCTGCGCGCTGGGCGTGAGACCGCCCTGCGCGATGTCGGACACCAGCTCGATGCGGTCCGCGCCGGCGGCCTCGGCCTCGCAGGCGTCCCGGGCCGTCAAGGCGATGACCTCGATGAACAGGGGCGCGCCGGTCATGGAGCGGCGAACAGCTTGAACTCGCGGATGGCCGCGACGCCAACGCTGTTGGTGATGCGCAGCCGCACGCGGCGCGCGCTCACCGGCGCGAAGCGGTCGATCTTCATGTGGCCGACCGCCTGCGCCTGCGCCAGCGTGATCCAGCGGCCGCCGTCCCAGGCCTCGATCCGGTAGCCGCGCACATGCTGGCCATCCTCCAGGCGCTCCATGGTCAGCGCGCGGTCGATCGTCACGGTCTTGCCGAGGTCCACCTCCAGCACACCGCGGTTGGCCTCGGTGACGGTCCAGAAGGTGTCGTCGTCGTTGTCCAGCGCGGCCTGCGCGCGCGCATCGGTCTTGACGTGCGTCGCCGCCACATTGGCGGCATTCCCGTAGCGCCGCTCCAGGGCCTGTCCGAACTCGGCCAGGCGCGTCACGTCCGCGTCGGGCAGCAGGCCGTGCCGGTCGGGCGCGATGCCCAGCACCAGCTGTCCGCCGCGGCCCACGCTGTCCTCGTAGTTACGCATCAGCTCGTCCACCGTCTTCAGCGACGCGGCGAATTCAGGCTTCGAGTTCCAGAACCAGAAGTCCTTGTGCAGCGGCGTGTCGACCTCCACCGGCCGCCAGCGCAGCTGGCCATGGCGGTCGATGACGTTCCAGTTCTCGCCCTCGATGACGCCGACCTCGTTGCCGACCCAGCGGATGTCGCCGTACTCGAACAGCGCGGTGTCGGCGAACACCATGGCATTGGGCTGATAGGTGCGCAGCTTCGCCACGTAATGCTCGAAGTCGTAGACATGCCCGTCGCTGCCCGCGCCGTCCAGCCACCACTCGACCAGCGGGCCGTAGCCCGAGGCCAGCTCGACCAGCTGGCCGGTGTAGAAGACGTCATAGGCCTTGGAATCGGCATAGCGGGGCTCGTGCCGGTCCCAGGGCGACAGATAGACGCCCATGCCCATGCCTTCGCGCTTCACCGCCTCCGCGGTCATGCGGACCAGGTCGCCCTGGCCGTTCAGCCACGGGCTGGACTTGACCGAGTAATCGCTCTGCTGCGTCGGCCACAGCGCGAAGCCGTCATGGTGCTTGGCCACCAGCACCAGGTAATTGGCACCCGCCGACTTGGCCGCGCGGGCCCACTGGCCAGGATCGACGCGGTCGGGATTGAACACGGCGGCCGGCGCCTTGCCGTCGCCCCATTCGCGGTCCAGGAAGGTGTTGGTGCCGAAGTGCACCAGCACGCCGAAGCCGCGGTTCTGCCAGGCCACCTGCTGCGGCGACGGGGTCGTCGCCGAGAACGAGTCCGCGGCGCATGCGGCCGTCCAGGGCGCCGCCATCGCGGCCATGCCCAGCGCCACGCCAAGCGCCGGCAGCCTCTTGATCAACGATCGGTACATCTGAGATCCATCACAGGTCACAAGAAGGGGCCGTCCGGCTCGCGCGAGCCGGTCGGCCCCGGTCACGTCACGCTCAGAGCTTGAAGTTCATGCCCAGCATGATGGTCCGGCCGTTCTTGTAGAAGCCGGTGGGCGCGTCCTTGTTGCCGCTGAACTGGTAGTAGGTCTGGTCCAGCAGGTTGGTCGCGCTCAGGCTGATGCCGATCTTCTTCGTGATCTCGTAGGAGGCCGACAGGTCCAGCTGCTTGTACTGGTCGGTGAAGTCCTGCGAGTTCAGGCGGCCGATCTGCGTGAAGTACTGCGAGCGCCAGCTGTAGACCAGGCGCGCGGTGAAGCCCGCGTATTCGAAGTACGGAATGATGTTGACCGTGTTCTTCGACAGGTAGGGCAGGTTCAGGCCTTCGCCGGTGTCCGCCTTGGCATAGGTGTAGTTGCCCTGCAGGCCGAAGCCGTAGCCCAGGTTCTGCTGGTACATCAGCGACAGGCCCTTGACCTTGGCCGAGCTGGCGTTCACCGGCGAGCTGATCGAGAAGGTCCGGTTGTTGATGACGCGGTCGTTCGTCACGTTCACGACGTAGTTGCTGACGTCGCGGTAGAAGAACTCGGCGCCCACCATGCTCTGCGGCGCGAAATACCATTCGCCGGCCAGGTCGAAGTTGGTCGACTCGTAGGGCTTCAGGCCGGGATTGCCGCCGCTGCCGGTGCCCTTGACCAGGTCCAGGTTGGTCGCGCCCGCGAGGTCCGAGTAGCGCGGCCGCGCCAGCACCTTCGCGACCGAGAAGCGCAGCACCTTGCTCGAATCCAGGTCGTAGGCGGCGTTGAAGCTGGGCAGCAGCTTGTTGTAGCTGGTGTCCGTCGTGGTCGGCGCGTAGGTCGTGCCGCCGTCGTTGGAGAGGTAGTAGTTCGAGTCGTCCTTGGTGTGCACGTAGCGCAGGCCGAAGTTGCCGCGCAGGCCGCCGACGTCGTAGTTGAACTGGGTGTAGAGATTCGACGTGGTCTCACGCACGCTGAAGGTCGAGCCGTAATCGATGTTGAACGGCCCTTGCGGCTGATTGAGCAGATAGTTCTTGACCTGCCCCAGATCGGCGGTGGGCCAGTTGCGGATGTCGCCGCTGACGTCCAGCCCGTCGTACAGCCCGGACGGCGCATTCGAGTTGCCGAACTGGTCCAGCGTGATGTCGCTGGTGGTGTTGATGCGATTGCCGCGCGCGTTGACACCGTTGTCGTGCTTGATGAACTTGGCGCCGACCATCACTTCGTTGATGGGCCCCAGGTCCAGCTTGTGGGACAGGTCGACCTGGCCATAGCGTTCGCGGTCGCTGCTTTCGGCGTAGTAGATGCCGCCGGCCTGGTACTTGCCGTCGATCTGCGCGCCCGGCGCGGACCCCGCCGGCGCGCCCGGCAGGCCCCAGTTGGAACGGCTGCCGTCGTCATAGACGATGCCGGCCTGCTTGGGACCGTAGTTGAAGGAGTAGCCGCCCGACTTCAGCAAATACTTCATCAGGTATTCCGGCGACTTGCCGCCGGAGGCCGAGGTGTAGCCGACCTGGCTGGAGAGCTTCCAGTCGTCGGCCTTGTACTCGTGCTGCAGGTTCAGGCTCTTGGTGACGACGGTGGACTCGCGGTAATTCGCGTCCAGTTCGGCATAGGGCTGGTTGCCGTTGCCGGCGCCGGCCGTCACGGTCGCCGCGGTGATCAGGCCGTTGTTGACCGTGGCCTTGGTGATCTTGTCGACGTCGCCGCAGCCGGGGCAGGCATAACGCGCCTCGCTGTAGTTGTTGTACTGGCCGTGGACATAGATGCCGGTCAGGTTGAACTCGTTGCGGGTATCGGGCTTCCATTGCAGCGCGCCCTGCAGGCTGTCGCGCTGGCGGGTCTGCTGGAAGAAGTCGCTGTCGATGGCCACCGGCATGCGCGCGGTCTGCGGATCGCCGCTGCCGGAGATCTGCGCCGTCGGGCTGATGCCGTTGCCGGTGGTGTAGCCGAAGAACTCGATGCCGGCCTGCGACAGCGTCTGCTTGTCATGCGAGGCGGCGATCAGCGCGCCGAAGTCGTTGCTCTCGTTCTTCCAGCTGTACAGCACCGAGCCGCGCGGATTGCCGTCCTTGGAGCGGTCGTTGTAGCTGTAGCCCAGCGAGCCGCGCAGCGTGTTGGCCGGCAGGTCCAGCGGCTTGCGGGTGTGGATGATCACGGTGCCGCCGATGCTGCCCTCGTCGATGCGGGCCTCGGGCGACTTGTAGACCTCCATCGTCCCGATGATCTCGGGCGACAGCAGCGTGTAGTTGAAGGTGCGGCCGCTGGTGTCGCTGGGGTTGCCGCCCCAGTCGCCCGAGGCGATGGTCTGGCCATTGACCAGCACGCGGTTGAGCGCCGGATCCGTGCCGTTGATGCTGACCTTCTCGCCTTCGCCGTACAGCCGGTCCACCGCCACGCCGGGCAGGTGGGCGAGCGATTCCGCCGCATTGGTGTCGGGGAACTTGCCGATGTCCTCGGCGCTGATCGCGTCGACGATGGAGTCCGCGTTGCGCTTGATGTTCATCGCGCGCTGCAGGCTGGCGCGGTAGCCGGTCACGTTGACCGTGTCGAGCGCCTTGGCCTTGGCATCGCGCGAGGCGTCCGGCGCGGCGTCCGGGGCGGAGGCGGCGGGGCTCGGCGGCGGGGCCGCCTGCGCGAACGCGGCCGGTCCGTAGATCGCGGCGATGGCGGTGACCAGGGTGGATTTCAGGAGGAGTCGATTCGGTTTCATGGTCGCAGTCTTCTTGGTGAGGGCCGTGAATGGAGGGGCGGTCGATACCGCGTCTTGGAATTGCTCTTGTCCCTGGGTTTCAAATTAGCTACTGCACATCGAGGTCGATCCGCTTTTTGGGCGGACGATCTGTTTCCTGGCGTCGGTCCCGCGGCGGCACAGCCGTGCGCCGCCGCGGTCCATTCAGCGGACTGTCGAATCCGCCAGGGAACGAAGATTCAGGTGGGCCTGCAAGTCGCCCGGCGAGGCCGTGGCGCGCAACGGAATCAGCACTTCCTCGCCGGCGCGGATGTCGAGCGCGTTGTCCGCGAGCTCGACCTCCAGCGGTCCGAAATCGATCCACACCGCGCGGGCGAAGGACTGGGTCTTGATCGCGAGCCGCCACGCGTCGGGACCGCCGGCGGGATCCCGCACCAGGCGCGTCTGGAAGCCCGGATCGGCCAGCTTCAGCTCGCGGGCGGGCACGAAGTACACGGTCTGGCGGGCCACCGCCCGGCCCTGCATCAGCAGCTCGACCTCGGCCACGGTGCGCGCCGGATCCGCGCCTTGCAGCAGCTCGGCATCGGCGCGGTGCCAGACCGGCGTCACGGCCAGCGGCCGCGCGGTCACGGTCGCGCGCTCGGAGCGCAGCACGCGGCCGTCCAGGTCCGACACGCGCAGGCGCAGCTCGGCGTCCTGGGGCTGGGTCCTGTCGGACACCACCGCGATCTCGGTGCCGTCGGCGCGGCGCAGCGCCGTCACCGTCGTGTCCGCGTAGAAGCGGCGCGCGTGGAACTGCAGCGCCTTCCAGCGGCCGGAGACATCGACGCTGGACCAGGACGCCCCCGGCCACACGTCGTTGAGCTGCCAGTAGAGCGAGCCCATGGACCGCGGGCGCCGGCTGCGCAGATGGCTGGCCGCCAGCTCGATGCCCTCGGCCTGCATGACCTGGCTGAGGTAGACGAAGGACGCGAAGTCCTTGGGCTCGCCATAGCCCTTGCGGATGTAGAAGAGCAGCCGGTCGTTGCCCACGTCGGGTCCCGCGGCCACGCCGAATTTCTGATGCGCGCGCATCACCGGCGAGTCCAGCCGCAGGTCCTGCGGGCCGGCGAAGCGGGCGATGGTGCGCATCTCGGGGTAGGACTGCAGGCCGTACTCCGACATGAAGCGCGGCGTGGTGTCGAGGAAGGTCTCGACCGGCGCGGAGCCGCCCCACACGCGCCAGAAATGCATGTCGCCATCGTCCATCTGGCCGGACGGCCCCTCCAGGTCGACGCCCGGCGAGGTGGCCCAGTAGGGCACGTCGGGCGCCTCGCGCTGGACGACGCCGCGCAGCACCTCGCCGAAGAGCTTGAGGTTGGCGCTCCACAGGCGCTCGCGCTCGTCGGGGGACAGCTTGTTCTTGAAGGCCAGCGTGGCGTCCCAGGTCTCCCAGTCGGCCTGCACCTCGTTGCCGCCGCACCAGAGCACGATGCTCGGGTGGTCGCGCAGCCGGCGCACCTGCTCGATGGCTTCCTGGCGGACGTTCTCCTGGAAGGCGGTGTCGGCCGGCAGGATGGCGCCGCCGAACATGAAGTCCTGCCAGATCAGCAGGCCCAGCGCATCGGCCTCTTCGTAGAACGCATCGCTCTCGTAATAGCCGCCGCCCCACAGGCGCAGCATGTTCATGTTGGAGCGCCTGGCGCTGAGCAGCAGCGCCCGCTGGCGCTCGCGCGTGACGCGATTGGGGAAGCTGTCCAGCGGGATCATGTTCGCGCCCTTGGCGAACACGGGAATGCCGTTGATGACGAAGGCGAAGCTCCGGCCCCAGGCGTCCTTCTCGCGCCGCAGTTCGACGCTGCGCAGGCCAGTGCGACGCTCGGCATGGGCCAGCTCGACGCCATCCTGCGTCAGGCTGGCGCGGAAGCGGTACATCGGCTGCTCGCCATAGCCGGCCGGGAACCAGCGCCGGGGCCGCTCGATGCGCACCGGCACGCTCAGCGCATTGCGGCCCGGGTCCAGCACCACGTCGCGGGTCAGCGTGAAGGGCGCGCCCTCGGGCGGCGTCACCTCGACCTGCAGCCGGGCGCTCCCGCCGCGGCCGGCCTGCACCTCCAGCTCGGCCGCGAGCTGCGCCACGCCTTCATCCACACGCGGCTGGCGCACGTGGAAGTCCTCGATGCGCAGGTGATCCCAGCTCTCCAGGCGCACCGGCTGCCAGATGCCCAGCGTCACGAAACGCGGGCCCCAGTCCCAGCCGTACTGGTACTGCGCCTTGCGGACGTAGGTGGCGGTGGCCACGCCCTTGGGCTCGTCGCCGAACTGCGAGTCATAGGCGCCCGGCAGCGCGTAGGGCTGCTT
The DNA here is from genome assembly GCF_052044995.1 of Roseateles sp. 22389. Taxonomy (NCBI): domain Bacteria; kingdom Pseudomonadati; phylum Pseudomonadota; class Betaproteobacteria; order Burkholderiales; family Sphaerotilaceae; genus Roseateles; species Roseateles sp. 22389. Next base: position 146,750 of record NZ_JBQEOF010000011.1, on the reverse strand, counting down.
CAGCAGCCAGGGCTGCATCTTCCTGATCGGCGATTGCAGCCGCACCAGCAGCGTGTTGCGGCCCGGCTTGAGCAGCGCCTTGGCCGGCAGGCGCCAGCGGCGGAACATGTTGTCCGTGGCGGCCAGAGCCTGCCCGTTGAGGCTGACCTGCGCGAAGGTGTCCAGGCCGTCGAAGACCAGCTCCACCTGCTCGCGCGACAGCGTCGCGGCATCGACGTCGAAGGCCAGCCGGTACTCCCAGTCCGACAGGCCGATCCATTGCAGCCGGGCTTCGTTCTCGCCGTGGAAGGGCTCGGGGATCAGGCGCGCGTCCAGCAGGTCCGTCTGCACCGTGCCGGGCACGGTGGCGCCGCGCCAGTCCGCGGCCTCGGGGTGCGCCTTGGCGGCCTCGGGATCCGCGAGGCGGAACTGCCAGCCGCTGTTCAGCGGCTGCGTGTGCAGCTGCGCCAGCGCCCAGGGCGCCGCGCTGCCCAGCAGCGCGGCCAGGCCCAGTCCGCGCAGCGCGCGGCGGCAGCCGGTCAGGAAGGAGATGGGGGGCATCTTGGGGCGTCCTCGATCAGGGCCGGGCGGGCTCGGCGGCCAGCAGGCGCGCCGCGTCGATCGCGTACAGCGGGCCGTGGATGGGCGCGGTGAAGCGCAGGCACAGGTCCTGCACGCCGGTCAGCGGTGGCAGCGGCGCCTTCAGCGTGAAGGCCTGCGGCGCGCTGCCGGCAGGCAGCGGCAGCGACGCGAGCAGCGGCCCGGTGCAATCGCCCTGCCGCACCTCGAGCTCGCCCGCCGGCGTGCGCGCCGGGTGCTGGACGACCTTGACCGCGTCCTGCGCCAGGCCGTAGTTGCGGGCCAGCCGGCCGGCATCGACCGCGATGCCCTGCACGCCGTCCAGGCGCGCGCGCGGATAGATCCAGCAGGCATCGAGCAGATTGACGTTGAAGACGGGGGCCCAATCGGCCGCCTCGGTCCGCAGCGGCACGCGCAGGCCCATCTCGCCGGACGGGCAGGCCTGCAGCTGGTTGCTGGAGCGGGTCAGCAACGTCGCGGTGTCGAAGCGCTGCTCGCGCACGGCGGCCAGCGGCCGGCCCGCGGCATCGAAGGCCACCGCGCGCACGCGCGCGGGCAGCGTGACGATCAGCGGCTTTCCGTCGGCTTCCACCGTCAGCGACGCGGGACCTGGGTCGGAGCCGTCGAGCGTGTAGCGGATCTGCCCGTAGCCGAGTTGATTGCCCAGCCGCACCGGCGCCTGGCCGGCGGCGAGCATCGCGGCCGCGCCGCCGTCGATGTCGAACTGCACCGCGAAGGCGCTGTCGGCGGCGTTCACGCCCTGGCGCAGATAGCGCGCCCGCTGCAGCGCCAGGCGCGGCACGAAGCCGCGCCAATCGCGCAGCGCGGCCGGCGACCAGGCCACCTCCGCCACGGCGGCCAGACGGGGGAAGATCGCGTGCTCGCGGTGCCGGCGCGACGGCATGTACTCGGTCCACAGCGCGGCCTCCAGGCCCAGCACGTGCTTGGCGCGGTCGGCGTCCAGGCCGGCGGGCATGGCCTCGAAGGCATGGACCTTCTCGATGGGCAGCTGGGCCAGGCGCCCTTCCGGCTCGTCGTCGCGCGCGCTCTGCAGGTTGTCGAGGTAGAGCGAGCCCGCCGGCGCCAGCACCACGTCGTGGCCCAGGTTGGCGGCGGCGACGGCGCCCTCGGTGCCGCGCCAGGACATGACGGACGCGCCCGCGGGCAGACCGCCTTCCAGGATCTCGTCCCAGCCGATCAGCCGGCGGCCGCGGCTCTCCAGGTAGCGCCCGATGCGGCCGATGAACCAGCTCTGCAGCGCTTCCTCGTTGGCCAGGCCCAGCGCGCGGATGCGGGCCTGCACGCTCGGCGAGGCCTTCCACTGGTCCTTGATCGCCTCGTCGCCGCCCACGTGGATGAAGGGCGACGGGAACACCGCCATCACCTCGTCCATCACCTGTTCGATGAAGCGCAGGGTGGATTCATCGGCGTTGTAGAGATAGGGGTTCACGCCGTAGTCGACCGCCACGGCGGGGCGCGGATTGCGGCCCGGACCGTCGCCGATGTCCACGCCCAGGCGCGGATACGCGGCGACAGCGGCCTGCGCGTGGCCGGGCATGTCCAGCTCCGGCACGACGGTGATCTGGCGCTCGGCCGCGTAGGCCACCAGCTCGCGCATCTGCGCCTGCGTGTAGAAGCCGCCGTAGCGGGCCGGCTCGCCGCCGGGCGGCGTGCGCCAGCCGCCGATGCGGGTCAGGTCGGGATAGCGCTTGATCTCCAGGCGCCAGCCCTGGTCGTCGCTCAGGTGCAGGTGCAGCACGTTGAGCTTGTGCAGCGCCATCTGATCGACCAGCGCCTTGAGCTCGTCCAGCGGCGCGAAGTGGCGCACGACGTCCAGCATCAGGCCGCGCCAGCCGAAGCGCGGCTGGTCGACGATGCGCAGCACCGGCACGTCGACGCCGTCGCGCGCGTCATCGCCGTTGGCGTTGGCGTTGGCGTTGGCATCGAACAGTTGCCACAAGCTCACGCCCGCATACAGGAGACCGGCGTCGTCGCGGGCCTGCAGTGTGGCGCCGGCGGGCGTCACCGCCAGCTCGTAGGCGCCCTTGGGATCGGCGCCGGCGCGGGAATCGCGGCGCAGCACGATCGCGCCGCTGGAACCCTCCCGCACCTGCAGGCGCAGGTGGTGGTCGCGCCAAGCCATGGCCGCGAGGAAGCTCGCCGCGCGGCGCGCCCCGCGGTCGCCGGCCGGCACCGCGATGACCGCGCCCGGTGCCAGGCGCAACGCGCCCTCGCCGCGCGTGAGCTGCGCTGGCATCGGCACCAGCGGCAGCACCTGCGCCGGCAGTGGCGCGGGCGCGGCGGGCGCGTCGGTGCCGGCATGCGCGGCACCGGCGGCGGCCAGCGCGAGCACCAGCCGCAGCGCACGCAGCAGGCGCGGCGTGGACGACAGCGGCGGCGTGCGCGGCACGGTCGCGTTGGCGGGACGGCGGGTTCGCATCGACCGGGTCCTCAGCGCCGCGACAGCGGCAGTTCGTCCCAGACGGCCGGGTCTTCCGCGCCGATCACCCAGGCGCTGAAGCCGTCGATGCCCGCGGCCTTGACCAGCGCATAGCGCTCGCGGAAGCCGCGCGCGTCGGGCATGAACACCCATTCGCGCATCTGGTCGCGCTCGAACCAGTAGTAGGAGGTGCGATCGACCTCGTCCCAGCGGATGGTGGCGCCGTAGGTGGCGGCCAGCGGGATGGACTCGTCGGCATCGATGTAGTCGCCGACGATGTTGGGCGCCTCCTTGCCGTCCTCGCGCACCGGGTTGCCGGTCGACCAGCGGTAGCCGTACAGCGCGATGCCCAGCGAGAGCTTGTGCCGCGGCACCACCTTGAGCGCGTAGTCCAGGTGCTCCTTCATCCAGGGATAGCCGTCCACCGGACCGGGCGCGGTCCAGCGGGTGTGCTGGTCATAGGTCATCAGCGACACCAGGTCGGTGACCTTGCCCAGCGCCTCCAGGTCGTAGGCGCCGCGCCAGAACTCCCACATCCACTTGGAGAAGGGGCCACGGCCCGACGCGCCTGGTGCGTTCGGCACCACGGCGACGCTCAGCTGCAGGCCGGCCTTGTGCAGCGCGTCGGCCGTGCCCTTGGCCATGCGCGTGAAGGCGTCGCGATCGGTCCAGGCGATGTTCTCGAAGTCGTACTGGAATCCGATGAAGCCGTGCTCCTTGGCGGCGCGCAGCAGCGACGCGTTCATGCGCGCCTGCGCCTGCTCGTCATGCAGCAGCTTGTGGAAGCCCTCGCGGGTGGTCGTCATCGACACGATGGGCATCACCGGCACGCCCTTGCTCTTCGCGAGCGACAGCACGAAGGGATTGGGCGCGCCGTTGACCAGGCCGGCAGCGTCGACGCCGTACCAGGTCGGCACCAGCAGGTCGACCTTGTCGGCGTGGGCGACGAAGGCGTTGACCGACTTCTGCGTCTCCATCATGTAGAAGAGCGCGCGCGGCGCGGCCAGGGCCTGCTGCGCGAGGCCCGCCAGGAGCAGCAGCAAGGGCGCGGCACACAGCCGCAGGCACCGGAGGAAGGGGGAATCAGACATGGAGGGATTGGTGGTTGAGTGTCTGGAGGTGTCGCGGGCAGGCGCTGCTCAGCGCGACTCGATCTTGAAGACGTAGGCATGGCGGCCCACGGGGTCCTTGGGCACGCGCAGATGCAGGCCCGCGGCGTCTTGCGTGAAGGGGATGTCGCTGCGGTCCGCAAGCAGCGTGACGCGCTTGACCGGCGCCGCCAGCGCGCTGGGCGCCAGCGAGCGGATCAGCAGCTCCTGCCGTCCGTCGTCGCGCGCGGCCGGCCAGCCCAGGCCGATGGCGTAGAGCACCGGGCCTTGCGTGGTGAAGCGGAAATCCTCGGGCGTGTAGGGCTTGGCGTTGCGGTCCTGGAAAGTGCCGCCGACCACTTCCGTGGGGCCTTCGCCGAAGCGGGTCCAGGGCCGGCTGCCGTAGATGGCCTCGCCATTGAGCTTGAGCCAGTCGCCCATCTCCAGCAGGATGTCGCGCGCCGGCTCGGGGATGCTGCCGTCGCCGCGCGGGCCGATGTTGAGCAGCAGGTTGCCGTTCTTGGACACCACGTCGATCAGCTGATGCAGCAGCTGGCCGGCCGGCTTGTAGGTGTCGCCGTCGATGTAGCCCCAGGAGGCGTTGCTGATGGACGTGTCGGTCTGCCAGGTCTGCGGCTGGATGCCGACCATCTGGCCGCGCTCGACGTCGTAGGTGCCGGCGCCCTGCGGGAAGGCGTCGAGCTTGAAGTCGATGACGGTGGCCTCGCCGCGGCGCGCGCCCTGGTTGTAGTAGTACGCGGCGAAGCTGGGCATGGTGTGCGCCCGCATGCTCGCGTGGCCGATCCACCAGTCGAAATACATCAGGTCCGGCTTGTAGGTGTCGACCAGTTCGGCGGTACGGGCGAGCCAGTCGTCCAGCCAGGCCTGGGACACGTAGGTCCAGTCATGCGGCAGGTCGCCGTCGTCCTTGCCGTGCAGTTCGCGCAGCTGCGCCGGGCCATAGAGCGCGGCATAGCGCGGATCGTTGACGTCGGAGGCGATGCGGCGGCCGCCGTCGAAGAACCAGTCGTGCTCGGCGCGGTGCGAGGAGGTGCCGAAGCGCATGCCTTCGGCGCGGATGGCCTGGGCCAGCTCGCCCAGCACGTCGCGCTTGGGGCCCATGGTGGCGGCCGTCCAGTCGCTCAGGCGCGAGCGGTACATCGCGAAGCCGTCGTGGTGCTCCGCCACCGGCACCACGTAGCGGGCGCCGGCTTGCGCGAACAGCCGCGCCCAGGCCTTGGGATCGAAGCGCTCGGCCTTGAAGCGGGCGATCAGGTCCTTGTAGCCGAAGGCGGCCGGCGAGCCGTAGGTCGCCAGGTGATGCTCATGGGGCTTGCTGCCCGCCTGGTACATCTCCCGCGAGTACCACTCGTTGCCGAAGGCCGGCAGCGAGAACACGCCCCAGTGCACGAAGATGCCGAACTTCGCGTCCGCGTACCACTGCGGCGTCTTGTAGCCCTGCAGCGAGGTCCAGTCCGCGCGGAAGGGGCCGGCCGCGACACCGGCCTGCACCTGGCGCAGCACGCGGGCGCGCTCGCCATCGAACTTGCTGACCGACTGGCGCCAGATGGCGTCGATCTCAGCTGGCGACAGCGTGGCGGCGGTGGGCGCGGTCGGGTCGGCGGCCGGCGCCACCGTGGCCGTCTGCGCATGCACGCAGGCCGGCCCGAAGGCGGCCACCGTGGTCAGGACGCTCGCGACGGTCATGGCGCTCAGGCAGCGGTGGCGGAAGGTGGACATACGGCGAGGACTTCCTGTGGGAGTTCAGCGATCCACCGGTGCGGCGGCATCGGGGATGGGAGCGGGGCTGGCGGGGGCTGGCTTGGCCTCGGCGGGGAACGGCGCGGCGCCCAGGCGAAGCGCGGCCTGCTCCAGCCGGCTCTCGAGCGCGAGCGCGCCATCGGGCGCGAGCACGCGCAGTCGCAGCGTCGCGGCCGGCAGGCCCTTCTCCGCCGGCCACCGGCCTTGCAGCGTGAACGGGGCGGCGAGGTCCGGCAGGCCTTGCGCGCCCTGCCCGATCAGCCGGCCGTCGCGGTCCGTCATGCGCCACTCGGCGCGGTAGCCCAGCAGCGGATAGGAAGGCAGCTGCGCCGCGCCATTGGCCTGCAGCACGGCCTGGAAGCCCGACAGCCCCTCGCCTTCCCAGGCCCAGCCCAGGCGCGCCGTCAGCGGCGCGTTGCGCTCCTGGTAGGCGGCATACGAGGGCTTGCGCTGGCGATGCTCGTCGACCACGCCGTGGTCCACGTAGCCGGCGGTCTCGCCGACGGCCAGGTTGCGATGCGACTTGTAGTCCTGGTAGATCCAGAAGATCGCGCCTGCGACGAAGTCGCGCCGGGCGAAGGCGTCGAGCTGCTGGCGCAGGTTGGCGATGCGCTGGCGGTCGGCCTCGGCGGCGTTCGGCGCGAAGGGGCCGACGAAGCCGTACTCGGAGATGACCAGCGCCTTCTCCGGATAGGTCTTCTGGATGAAGTCCAGCCAGGGCTCGACCTGCTCGGCGGCGCCGCTCCAGCTGCCGAAGTAGGCGTTGGCCATGAGGAAGTCGGCCTCGTGCAGCGCAGCGTTGTCGCGCCAGGGCGCGATGCTCACGTCGGAGTCCGCGAAGGTGAAGAAGCGCGCGGGATCGAGCCGGCGGACCGCCGCCTTCATGCGCCGCACGTAGTCCAGGCCGCCGGGCAGGCGCGTGTCGCTCTCGTTGCAGACGCTCCACGCGAAGATGCTGGCGTGGTTGCCGTCCGCGGCGATCATCTCGCCCAGCATGCGCTCGGCCAGGGCCTGCACGCGCGGGTCCTTCAGCTGGGCCTCGCTGAACTGCCACACCGGGATCTCCGGCACCAGCAGGATGCCGTGGCGATCGGCGTAGTCGAGCACCGCGGGCGGCTGCGGATAGTGGACCGGCCGCGTCAGCGTCGTGTGCAGCGCGCGCAGGTCGTCCCAGTCATGCAGGATGCTGCCGCGGGTCTCGGCCAGGCCTTCCCAGGGCGTGTCCTCGTGGCGCGTCAGGCCGGTCAGCCGCACCGGACGATCGTTGACCCAGAGCTTGCGGTCGCGCAGCTCGATGCGGCGCAGGCCCAGCGTGTCGCTACGCGTGTCCAGCACCTGGCCTTGCTCGTCCTGCAACTCGGTGACCACGCGGTAGAGCTGGCCGTCGCCGATGTTCCACAGCCGAGGCCGCGCGATGGCCAGGCGCAGGTCCGCGCTGCCCTTGCCTCCGGCCGGCAGTTGCAGCGGCTGGCGCGCGGAGGCCGCGGTCGCGCCGTCCGGCGCGAAGGCGGTGGTGACCACCTGCAGGCGGCGCGCGCGCGGGCTCGCGTTCTCCAGTTCGACGCGAGCATCGACCTGGGCGGGCGCCTCGCCGATGCCGCGGCCGGCCAGGGCGCCGCTCAGCGTGGCGCGCAGCGTCTGGCGGCGCACGAGCGCGCCATCGCCGACGCTCAGCCACACGTCGCGCACCAGGCCGCCGAAATGCCACCAGTCGTACCAGACGCTGCCGCTGCCCGCCAGGCGCATCGCGTGGCCGGGAATGCTGCTCGCAGTCGGCCGGTTGTCCACGGCGACCACCAGCAGATTCGGCTGGCCGCGCCGCAGCAGACCGGTGATGTCGAAGGCATGGGCCGTGTGGCCGCCTTCGTGCTGACCGACCTCCACGCCGTTGAGCCAGACGCGGCTGCGATAGAACGCGGCGCCGAAGTTCAGCTCGACATGCACCTCCGCCGCCAGCGGCAGCGTCAGGTCGAGCCGGCGGAAGTACCAGCCGGTACCCTCGAAGTCGACGTCCGGCTCGGTGTCGGCATTCCAGGTGTGGGGCACGCTCACGCTGCGCGTGTTCGCCGGAACGGCAGCGGTCCAGCCGGCGGCCACGCCCTCGTCCTTCGGATCGGTGCGGAACTGCCAGCCGTCGTTGACGTCGATGCGCGTGGCGGCTTCGGCCAGCGCCGGCAGCATGGCCAGCGGCAGCACGAGGCTCGCCAGCACGGCCAGCCGGGACAGTGAACTCGTCATCGTGAGCAGGAGGGGGTGGCGTCGCATGACGGTCTCAGCGGCGGCGCGGCGGCGCGGCGGAGCCCCGCACCACGAGCTCGGGCGTGAACTGCTCGGCGCCCAGGTCCAGCGGCCGGCCCGACTGGGCGTGGCGCACGCGCTCGATCAGGCGCAGCGCGGCGCGGCGGCCGATCTCGACCGTGTCCTGCCGCGCGGTGGTCAGCGGCGGCCAGGTGAGCTGCGAGAAGGGGCTGTCCTCGAAGCCGGCGATGGCCAGGTCGCTCGGCACGTCGAAGCCGACCGAGCGCGCCGCGGCCAGCACGCCGGCCGCGATCTCGTCGTTGCTGCCGAACACCGCCGTCGGCGGCGCGCTCATCGCCAGCAGCTTGCGCGCGCGACGGAAGCCGGAGTTGAAGTTGAACTCGCCTTCCAGCACCAGTTGCGGATCGACCTCCACGCCGTAGTCGCGCATCGCGTCCATGTAGCCGGCATAACGCTGGACGCTGGACTCGTAGTAGCCCTCGCCCCAGAGGAAGCTGATGCGGCTGTGGCCCAGCTGGATGAGGTGCTCGGTGACGGCATGGGCGGCGCGGCGGTCGTCCACGCGCACGCAGTCCTGCATGTCGCGCGGGTCGTCGCCGGCCGAGACGATGCGGATCACCGCCACGCCGTGCGCCGCCAGCGCCTGGACCAGATCGCGCTGCTCCGACATCGGCGGCGCCAGCACCAGGCCGGCCAGGCGCGAGCGCCGCACCAGGGCCAGCAGTTCCTCGATGGAGCCGTGGGCCGGCGTGCTGCAGGGATGGATCTGCAGGCCGTAGCCCTGCTCGCGGCAGGCCGACAGCACGCCGTTCTGCAGGCTGACCAGGTAATGCGCGTTCGGGTTGCTGTAGACCAGGCCCAGGGCGAAGGAGTGCGTGCCGCGCAGGCTGCGCGCCAGCGGATCGGACTGGTAGTTCAGCGCGGCGATGGCCTGACGCACGCGCTCGCGCATCTCGGGACGCACGGCCGCATCCTCGTTGATCACGCGGGACACGGTCTTGAGCGACACGCCCGCGGCCTCGGCCACGTCGCGGATCGAGGCGCGCGCGGGCGCGACGGCCCGCGGCTCCTCGGTGGCATCGATGCGCTCGGGCGCGGCATCGGCGGCTTCGGTGATCTCGGCGGCCTTGCCGGGCCGGGGAGCCTTGGCGGTCCGGGTTGCCTTGACGGCCTTGGCCGGCGGGGTCGCGGCGGTCTTGGTCTTGGGAGACGGCTTCATTCGGCCTCCCCCTCGCGCAGGCCGACGCGATAACCGGCCAGGCCGTAGTAGAGGATGTACAGATAGCAGGGCGCCATCAGGGCCAGGAACACGAACTGGAAGTCGTAGTGCTGCTTGAGCACCGCGAAGGCCTGCGGAATGATCGCGCCGCCGGCGATGCCCATGATCAGCAGCGCGGCGCCGCGCTCGGTGGCCTCGCCCAGCGCGCGGATCGCGAGCGGGAAGATGGCGGGCCACATCATGGCGTTGGCGAATCCCAGCGCGGCGACGAAGGCCACCGACACATAGCCCTGCGTGGTCCAGGCGCACAGCGACAGCACGACGCCCAGCGACGCGGACACCGCCAGGTAGCGCTGCTGCGAGATGTACTTCGGAATCAGCACCAGGCCGGCCACGTAGCCCAGCAGCATCGCCACCAGCGTGAACGAGGTGAAGAACTTGGTCTGGTCGGCCGGCAGGTTGAAGCCCGCGCCGTAGGTGCCGATCGCGTCGCCGGCCATTACTTCCACGCCGACGTAGACGAACAGGCAGAGCACGCCCAGCCACAGGTGCGGGAAGGCCAGCACGCCGCGCCTGGCGCCGGTGGTGGCGGCCTCGCCGCGGTTGGCCTCGGCCGCGCGGATGTCCGGCAGCGGCGAGCGCAGGATGCCCACGGCGAGGACGGCCAGCACGCCGGCCATGATCATGTAGGGCGTGTGGATCTTCTGCGCGAAGGTATTCAGCAGGATGTCGCGCGTGGTGGCGTCGGCCGTCTTGAGGCTCTCCGCCAGGCCGCCGACGTCGGACAGCACCACCGCGCCCAGCAGCAGGGGCGCGAGGATGCCGGCCACCTTGTTGCAGATCCCCATCCAGGCGATGCGCTGGGCGGCGCTTTCGATCGGGCCGACGATGCTGATGTAGGGATTGGCCGCCGTCTGCAGCAGCGACAGGCCCGCGCCGATCACGAACAGCCCGGTCAGCGCGCCGGGATACAGGCGCATCGACACGAACTGGCCGAAGACCACCGCGCCCGCGGCGATGACCAGCAGGCCGATGGCCATGCCGCGCTTCATGCCGGTGCGCCTGAACACCGCCGCCGACGGCAGCGCCAGGAAGAAGTAGGACAGGTAGAACGCCATCGGCACGAGGAAGGCGTTCACGTCGTCCAGATCGAAGGCCAGCTTCACGAAGGCGATCAACGGTCCGTTGATCCAGGTGAAGAAGCCCATGATGAAGAACAGCAGGCCAATGATCGCCACCGGACCGAGCGGCGCTCGATGGGCGGGCGGGGAAACGGTTCCGGCGATGGACATGCAGGCCTCCGAGGTGAGCAGACTTGTTTATCTTTCTTGATGACACTGTTGTCAATCGAGTCCCGGCACTGTCTCAGTTGCGCACTTCCGCTAAACATGCCTCCAACACAGGGGAAAGTCGATTCCCGCTGAGATTCAAGCGTTGATCGACGAGGGAAAACACCGAGCCTGGACGGCTCAATCTGTCCAATGCAGACATTGATTGACAACAGTGTCATTTGCACTTGAAACTCTTTCGAATGCGCTCTTCCCTGCCCTCGTTCGAACCCGGCGCGTCCGGCCCTGACGTCTTCTTTCTCGCGGCCGACGTGGGGGGCACCCACGCGCGCGTCGGGCTGGGCCGCACCGTGCAGGCCGCGTCCGGCGACAGCCCGGTGGAACTGCTGCACGGCGAGGTCTTCGCCTGCGCGCAATGGCCGGGGCTGGGGGAGCTGCTGGCGGACTTCGTCGCCCGGCTGGCCGATACGCCCTGGGGAGCCGAGGTGTCGATCCAGGCCTGCGTGCTGGCCTGCGCCGGCTACGTGCAGGAGGACCAGGTCGTGAACCGCAACCTGCCGTGGCCGGTGTCGATCTCCGCGCTGCGGCAGCGGCTGGGCATCGAGCGGCTCACCGTGATCAACGATTTCGAGGCGCTGGCGCACGCGGTGCCCTACGTCAAGCCGTGGGACATGCGGCCGCTGATGACGGGCGACGGCAGCGCGGGGGGGCTGGCCTCCGGCACGATCGTCGTCATGGGGCCGGGCACGGGCCTGGGCTGTGCCGCGGTGCTGCCGGGCAGCGCCGGGCCGCAGGTGCTGCCGACGGAGGCGGCGCATGTGTCGCTCGCGCCGGGCACCGCGCGCGAGATCGACATCCTGCGCCTGCTCGCGGGCGACCGCGACCACGTGCCGGTGGAGAACGCGCTGTCCGGGCCGGGGCTGCTCAAGCTGTACCGGGCCATCTCGACGCTGCGCGGGGAGTCACCCGAGCTGGACACGCCGGCCGCGGTGACGGGCGCGGCGCTGGAGCAGCGCTCGGAGGCCGCGATCGAAGCGCTGAGCACCTTCTGCGCCCTGCTGGGCAGCTTCGCGGCGGACCTGGCGGCGCTCTATGGCGCGCATGGCGGGATCCTGCTCGCGGGCGGCATCCTTCCGCGGATCGAGCCCTTCCTGCAGCAGAGCGATTTCAAGAAGCGCTTCCTCAACAAGGGCGTGCTGGCGCCGTTCCTCGAGCGCGTGCCGGTCCACCTGATCGACCACGGCGACCTGGGCGTGCTGGGGGCGGCGTGCTGGCTGGAGCGGGAACTGCGGCGCGATTGAACCGCAGCGTCGCCCCGATCCGCCGTTGGAGTGGCGCCCGCGAAGCCGAATCGCAGGCGTCAACGGGAGGGACGCGCGAGATACTCGCCCGATGGCCGACGAACCGACACGCCCTTCTTCCTCGCCCGGACCCGAGCCGAAGCCACTGGAAGGCCAGCATGATGCGCGGCTGCTGTCCCACGAGCATCACGAGCCGGATTTCATCTCGGCCGTACGGGAGGATCTCTCCGACTGGCGCCAGTGGTTGTCCCGCGCCGTGGTGCTCGCCTTCGCCATCGCCGCGGGCCTGGCGGTGGTGCTGTTCACGTGGGTCAGCGACCAGGCCATCTCGGCGTTCGCCGCGATGCGCAGCTGGTCGCCTTGGGCACCATTGATCTGGACGCCTTGTTGCACGGCGGCGCTCGTCTGGGTGACCCGCCGTTTTGCGCCTGGCGCCGCCGGCTCGGGCATCCCTCAGGTGATGGCCGCCCTGTCGACCCGCGTGCCGGCGAGTCAGCGGGGACTCTTCGTGTCGCTGCGCCTGAGCATCGCCAAGCTCCTGCTCGTCTCTGGCGGCTTGCTCGGCGGCCTGGCGATTGGCCGGGAAGGCCCTTCGGTGCAGATTGCCGCGGGCGTGATGCAACACGCGCAGCGGTGGCTGCCGCGACGCTCCGCGCTGAACCATGACGGCCTTCTGGTGGCCGGCGGGGCTGCGGGGATAGCGGCCGCGTTCAATGCCCCGCTGGCTGGCGTGATGTTCGCGATCGAAGAACTGACACGCAAGCTCGAACAGCGCAGCAGCGGCCTCATCATCGCGGCCATCGTGCTGTCGGGCCTGATGGCGGTCTCGGTCTTCGGCAACGCGAGTTACTTTGGCCGCCTCCGTGTGGACCACCTGACCTGGTCGCATCTGCTTCCAGGCTTGCTGACCGCGATCGGCTGTGGCCTGGCGGGTGGCGTGTTCTCGCGCTTGTTGCAGCGCAGCCTGCTTGGCGGCGACGATCGATTCAGCCGATGGCGCACCCGGTTCCCGGTGCGCTTCGCCTTCGCCTGCGGGCTGGCAATCGCGCTGCTGGGTCTGGTGAGCCAGGGCGCCACCGACGGCAGCGGCTATGAGTACACCCGCGGGCTGGTCGAAGGGCATCTCGACCTGCCGGTGCTCTACGTGACCTTGCGGATCGTCGCCACCTGGTTGGCGGTCTGGTCGGGGGTGCCTGGGGGCATCTTCGCGCCGTCACTGGCCATTGGCGCCGGCATAGGCAGCGACATCGCGCAACTCACCGCCACCACCGAAGGCGCGGCCGCATTGATCGCCATCGGCATGACGGCGTTTCTCGCCGCCGTGACCCAGGCGCCGGTCACCGCCTTCATCATCGTGATGGAGATGGTCGACGGCCACTCCATGGTGCTGAGCCTGATGGCCGCCGCCTTGCTGGCGAGCCTGGTGTCGCGCTGGATCAGCGTGCCGATCTATCACCGCCTGGCTCAGGCACAGCTCGCGCGACTGCCCGCCGACACTGCGGAACCCACCAGTCCGCCCTCTCGCGCCTAGACGCGCTTCGGTCACGGGCTCATCGCGCTCGCGGCCACGCCGGCGAGCGCGCGGCCATTCAGTTGATGATCTCGCCCATGCCGGCTTCAACGCGAGCGCGAAGCGTCTCGATGAATTCGGTGTCGTACTTCTCCCAGTCCTCCAGCTCGCCCACGACCTTCAGGGCGTGCGTGCTCCGATACGAGCGCGTCGGATTGCCGGGAAACTTCTTGTCCGTCACGTTCGGATCGTTCTCGAAGTCGCCGAGGGGCTCGACGAGGTAGACCCGTGGTCGGCCGTTCCCCTTGGCGATCTCGGCGGCGAGTCCGGCGCCTTTGGCGATCGCCGTGAAGTAGATGTGGTTCATCACCAGGCTCGGCTTGTAGTTGGACGTGAAGCCTGGCTTGAGCAGATCGCCGGACCGGAGGTCGGCTTTGGTGCCATGGAAGAAGGGCCCCTGGTCGAGTGCCTGCATGTGTGCTCCGTGCGGGGAATCGGCGTTGAACGCAGCGCTCAACACCGAATGGGGCGCGACAGGACGTCGTGCGCGGTCGGCATCTTACGTAGCCCGACGCGGTCGTCGATGCCGCGCCGAACTCGGCAACGCGACCGCGCCCTGCATGAGCGCCTGAGCGATGCGATGAGCAGACCAAGGCCCGCGATGACCATGGCCGATGTCGATGGCTCCGGCACCGGCACCACGGGCGGGGCCGCCAACGGCGGCGCGACGGTGGGTGGCAGCTCCGTCACGACCGGCGGCAGCACGAAGAGCGGCGGCGGGGGAATCGCTGTCGGCGGTGAGCCCGTTGGCGGCGGACCGATGGATACCCGCGGCGGGCTCACGAACGAGCCCGGCGGCGTCGCCGGCACACCGGTCAGCGGAGACGGCGGCAAGGTCGACAGCGGCGTCGGCGAGTCCCCAGGCACCGGCGCGGGCACACCGGCGCCGGGTGGATCGAAGACCAGTTCTTCATCACCCGGCGGCCTGGCGCCACCGGCACCGCTGCCCGGCGCGCGCTCGATGCGGCTGACATTGCGACACACCGTCGGAACCATCACGCAAGCCGAGCCCTCGCAGTAGACGAGCGCGCGCTCGCGCTGCCCTTCGCTCCAACCGGCGCGGCTGACGGTGCCGCACACGCGGCCCTCGCCGAAATGCATGCCGCGAATGTCGGGCTCGTAATCGGCGCGGCCCACGATGCGATCGCGCGAGATCTCGACCACGTCGTCGTACTCGTGCGCGCGCATCCGGGCCTTGAGCCGCTCGCGCACTGCGGGCGCGATGTCCGTATAGCGATCGACCGCCGCGGGCACGTCGCCCATGAAGCTGTCGTGCCCCGGCCTGTCCCAGGAACAGGCGGCCGGTCCGGCAGCGGTGGCGGCCGCCACGGAATGGGCGATCGCCGCGCCCACGGCCATCGCGGCCAGTCTGGTCAACAAGCGGTGCATCGGCAGGGTGGCGGCCCTGGGGACCTTGTCGGAGTGGAAACCGACAACGGTCTGGCAAGTCAGATACCCGGGGGGCAGGACTTGCGCTGGCGGGCCGGGACATGCCGGTGCGTATTTCGGAGGCGCTGCCTTGAGGTCTAGTCGGTTTTGACTGAGCAGCGGTCGTCATACGGGAACAGGTCGGCGTGGTCCTTCGTGCAGACCACGAAACATCGGTTGACGACCAACTCACGGCGCTCCTGCGCGCTCAGTCCCCCGTCGTCCACATCACCCGGTGGAACTTTGGACAGATCGATGTCGCCGTCCACGTTGAAATGGAACATTCCGTCCAGGAGATAGTCCCGCCGAAAGTCCGTTCGCCAAGACGAATTGCTTCCCCAGCCATGGGCGAGGTCTTGATGCGCGCGCGTCTTTCTGCGGTGCGCCCAATACAGCGTTGATTGGTCCGCTATCCCCGGGGCCATGTGCGCCGAGCCAGCGGACACCGTAACCCCGGCACGCATGAAAAGCATCGGGCCGAGCATCAGGCAGGGCCAGTGGTACTTCAGGATTCGAGCCGGTCGAGCGGGATCGGCAATGGGCGTCAGTCCGACGATCTCGTGATGGAAGGGCGACCATCGTTCGGGGTGAACGATGTCCAATCCGATGCATTGCGCAAACCGGCGGAACTCATCCTCGGTGACCGCTGGCCCCGGCCATTCGCTGCCATCGGCAGACCCCGTCTGGAATCGAAGCGCGAGCAGTTCGAGCACACGATGGGCCGCATAGAGATGCCAGAGTTCTTCGCTGGACATCTTGGGAATCGGAGTGCCGGTGCGGGCACCCAGAGATCGCAGCAGCTCGATTTCCGGGAGGTTGTTATCCAACCAAGGGCGCAGGAGGTCATCGAAGGCAGCCTGACCTTCGTATTCCAGCAGCGAGTGATACAGAGATCGAAAGGACATCTTCTCGGCGACGTTCGTCGGTCTTGCGCAGATTGTCCGGCGTATGTCCTCGAACTACATCAGCTCCCTTGCAAGCTGCTCAGAAGCGTGCGCGGAACCCGGGATCGGGGATCGGGGAGGCGGATGCAATGTCCGCTCGCGCTCACTGCGGACGGCCGATTCAGGGTGAAGGCGGCACCTTGAATTTGGCCCTGGACGCTGAATCAGCATTGGTGATTTTCTGCCGGGCCGCTGTCAAGAAGGCCGCACGAAACGTCGCTTGCTGCTCGTGCAGCGCTAAAGACTCGGCCGCGCGTTCGAGGTCACGCCAGAATCCAGCTTTCGGTGACTCAACGGCACCACGCGCGCTGAGTTCCACCATCCACTCACGTAAAGAGATCTCCGAAAGAACGTCAAGAACCTTCCCTAGTGGCACGGCTTCCGACGGCAATTCGGGCGGTCTCAAAAGGGGTTTCAAGTAGCTTGCTGCTGCGAGCAGACTTGCGTGAGCCGCAGACAGCCGCGTGATCCGAGCGACGTCTGTCATGGGAGAAGATCTCGCGCAGTGGGATGGAGACGAGTCTATATCGCCGCTCTGCCGTGCCGTATGGCGCTCGATCACTTCGGGCTGGAGCTTGGCGCCCTCCCCGCCCAGCACAACCTCTTGATGTCGAGGCGTCCAACGCATGCTCAAATGTTTGTCCATGCGTCTTGTGACTCACCCCTTTGGCCCTTCTTTGGAAGTCCATCCAACCTCAGACGTTGAGAGTTTGAGCTATTCGTCGAAGGGGATGGTGGTACGCGTGGCGTGCGAGGTCAGCGCGGAAGGGCAGATTCGCGGCTTGGATGTGTCGTTCAATGACGCAACGGCCTTCCGCTACCTGAATGAGGTTGACTTGGCGAGGTACTGGAGGTCCGAGGGATTCGTCCGCGGCTATCCAGTGCTGGAAGTTCTGGAAGGCGGCTGGAGCGATGAAGAGGCTGCGCTGCAAGGCTACGAGCAGCGACGCCGAGAGTGGCTTGTCGTGACTGGCAACAGCTGCGTTAGCGTACTTGCAGCGACACACCCGTCGCTGGAGGAGGCCGAGTGGCACCTTGAGTAAGGGCGTTTGTCGGCGGACCTAAGCGGATGCTGCCGAGGGCGAGATTCGGCAGACGGATGCAAGTCGGAGGCGTTGTCGCGACGGCAGCTTGGAGCCGAATCTGCCTGCTGCTCAGTTGATGATCTCACCCATGCCAGCTTCAACGCGAGAACAAAGGGCTTGGATGAATTCCGTGCCGTGCCTTTCCCAGTCCTCTAGCTCGCCCACCACCCTCAGGGCATGCGTGCTCCGATACGAGCGCGTCGGACGGCCGGGAAACTTCTCGTCCGTCACGTTCGGATCGTTCTCCAAGTCGCCGAGTGGCTCGACAAGGTAGACCCGTGGTCTGCCGTCGCCCTTGGCGATGGACGTGACGTAGATGTGGAACACCTGCGTAGCTAGACGCTGCTCCATGACGGAAGTCGATGACGCAGCCTTCCCGCTCGGTAATAGGTGGCGACCGCCGCTCCCCATCCCAGCGTTGTGGCCGCACTTGCAAGAAGCACGGCAAGCGGCGACGTCGTCCATGTCTCGTGATCCATCATGCACAGCCCCAGCACGCAGAGGCCAAGGGGGAGTCCATTGACAAGCGCGACACCGCCGAAGCTCATGAAATGCGGCGGAGGAATCCGAATCCCCAACTTCCAATACGCGGCATACATGGGCGGAAGATATGTACCTCTGTCCATCCCTGTTCGCTCAAGGATGCGTAACGCCCGGGTCACCTTCTCTTTGAAAATTTCAGAGCGCATATCTTGGTAGGTCCTCGACGCTCTCATAGCCGTGGAGCTCTTTGCGAACCCATGCATTGAAGTCGGTCAGTCCCAGCTTCGTCGCAATCACCATGGCCTTTCGCAGCAGCTGCGAAACGTCCGTGGACTCGTCGATAGCTAGCGCCTGAAGTTGAACGACGATTGGAGGTTGCGTTGACATGCGCGCAAGTTTTAGCCAGGAGGAGCTCCATCGTAGCCAACTTGCGAGTCGCGGAAGCCGGCTACGTCAGCTGGTCTTTGACCCAAGGACCACCCTGCGATCAGGCGCCACGTGCCCGCCCACTCCAGCCAAGTCTTTTCGCACCGAGCTCAGATCGCACAATGAGTGGCATCCGCGGCCGGGCGCCCATCCGGTCGACAGACGCTGCGTGCAACGCTGGAAAGGCCAGGAGCAGCCGGCGCTGACCTGGTCAACAGAACACTGCCTTGGAGACCCTTGGGAATTGCCGCGCCGCGTGCCCCGGAACGCTGGCTGAGAGCACTTATGAAAACAAGCCCGCCACTTATCTATCGCATGGCCTCGGCGCTCTCGCCCTCTCCTAAGCGAGGCGTCGAACAGGCGCACCGATCGATTGTCAATCGGCTGCGTCGATACAGCGCAGCATCAATCGTGGAGCACGCGCTCACCATCCTGCACAACCCACCGGCGCAGAAGCTGGACGAGCTGCAAATGATGCCGTGGTTGACGCTATTGCTCGTCAAATGGGCTCTTCAGGACAACGGCGTGCATCTGCGCGTGGGGCCGCCGATTCCGGCCAAGGATTTCAACCGCCTACGACAAGAGTTGTGGGACCTTCAAGATCCTGGTGAGGAGAGGAGACCCGGCAACATCTGGCTCATGCTCCGAGCGAGCATGAATGCACAGCTGCAGTTCCAGCGAGCTGAAAGCTGGTCATTCCTGCGCTGGCCCGCTCTGTACAGCCGGCTGCAAGCAACGACCAACAACAGGCGGCAGTTCCGAGAGGTGATGGGGCTGGAGCCCTCGTCCTTCATCGACCTTACCTATGCGATGTATGCAGCGGTGTTGTCCGGGAAAATTGCGCTGCCGCCTGATTGGCTGCAGCGCCTGCGGCCGCACTACGGCGCCGACGTGGAACAGATGTATGACTTGTTCGTCCGAGACCTTGCAGGTTTGCGGAAGGAGCTGCGGACGGATGCTGCGCAGAAGCTCGCAGGGCGCCAAGAGCTATTCGAGTTTCCCTACTTGCGCCGTTTCCCATTCCTCAGGCAGCGGGACGGTCAGCTCATGTGCTGGCACCCATTGGTCTTCGCCCGCGGGATGGAGGATGCGATCCACCTCAGACTGTCTGCCCTCGGCAAGGACTATGTCGATGAGTTCAGTCGCGTCTTCGAACAGTATGTGACGGAGCTTGCTTCCAGCTCTAACCTGCCGGTTCTCGATGAAGCCGCCTACAAGAAGCAACTGGGCAGCCACTATCCCTCTGTGGAGGCCATCATCGACGGCGGCGACTGCAACATTCTGGTTGAGGCAAAGATGAGTCTCTTTGCTGATGACGTCCTGATTCAGGACAGCGAGACTGTGATCTTCCAAAAGACGAAAAGAATCAGGGATGGCATCAAGCAGGGATGGAAGGTCGGCGCGGTGCTGCGTGACCCCAAGTCAGGCCTTGACCCGAAGTACCGTGTTGCGGAGGACTTCTTGTTGGTCGTGACGAGCAGGGAGCTTCTCATCGGCGGCGGCGAAGCGCTTCAGCGTCTGTACCCTCCGGGGGAGTTCGATTACCCGCACGCGGAGGCCAAGCAACATCTCCCCCTGTCGCAGGTGTTCATACTTTCTGTCGAGGAGTTCGAGCGGACGATGGGGAGCGTTGCAGCAGGCGACGTGCGACTCAACGACCTGCTGCGCGAGGCGGCGAAGGCCAACGGTCATGGAAGCACGGCCCGCATGTTCTTCTCTGATTTCCTCAGGGCGCATACAAAGCGCTGGAGGCAGCCCGCTCTTATGGAGCAGGCGCGCCGAGAGGCCCATGCACGCATCGTCGGGGCTTTCACCGGAGAAGGTCAGAAGGGTGCTTGATAGGTTGGATCAGCGCTGTCGCTGCAGGAAGACAAGAGACGCCGGCTGCAATGAGAATGCTACGGCGTCGATTTCCACCTACGAAGCCAAGCCATCATCCCCTTGGCCGGCGACCCGTCGTCAGACGATGTCGAATCCGACAGCCAAGGCTCCTCCTGTTCAACATCCAGAATGTGAACCTTGCCCGCCCCCCTCAATGACCAGTTCATCGAGTTGTGTGGCAGCGTGAGCCCAACATAGCCACGGCATCCACCGGCAACCTGCAGTTCGTTCACAATCGCTGCGCCTTTCACATTCGCAGTGCAAGGCCCAGGAATGCTGATCGCGATGGATTCGGTATCAACGGTGCGGGTAGTCCCGTTCGTCCATACGTGCAGACCTTCGAGCGCTGCGCGATCCTTTTCCACTAGGTGCACGCCCCATCCGGGCCGATCTTCACAAAGACGTCCGCACACCCCTTCAGCACAATTCGGCGAATCTCGCCGAAAGACCGCTGCGTTCGAACATGAATGTCGAGTATTCGGACGCGGTGGAGGATGCCGCGCGATTGAGTTCAGCGTCCGCCATCTTGACCTTCTGATGAGCAAGAGCCGCATGGACCAGCAAGCCGGGCTGCTCGGCTTGACAGCTTGCAAATCGTGCGGCGCGGCTCGTTGCCGTACTCAAGACCTGGATCAGTTCCCGGGCGACTTGATCCAGGCTTTGAGGATCGTCGCGTCGGTTCTCGGCCAGCAGGTTTTTGTCACCCCCGCTTATCCGAGTGCACCCGGTAGGCGCGTGTGGGCGAGAAGGCGCCCACGACGTACTCCCCGAGATTTTGCCGAGCTGAGGGGCTCCCTCCGGAGACCCGTGCGGCCCACTCGGCCGGCGCGGGTCGCAGCGGGTACATTGGCCGGGGTCCAACTTGGTGCCATTTCATGACCGACAACGCGCCGAGGTATGAGAGTCGCGACGCTTACGTCTCAGCTCTGAAGAAGTTCGATGCCGCAATCTGCGAGGCCATAGCAGTCAGTCAAGCGTCGGCAAACAGGATGACCGCAACCCACTGGGGTTACGCGTCCTATGTTTACGCCCAGCTATGCTCAACAGGTGTGTCTCTAGTACGCGCTGCACCAATGTCACGATGGGTTCAGTCCGACTTCCAGCACTGGACGTTCGGAAACATCGCGGGATATGCGCGCGCTCTCCTAGACGGCTACCTGCTCTTCAGCTACCTGATCGAACCCACGGAGTCCGAAGCCGAGCTGGAGACGAGGGTCTGCGTGATGCACCTAAACGATTGCACGAGGCGCATTGAGTTGCATAGGGATGTTGGCGCCATCGAGGACATTGAAGGCTTCGAGCAACAGAGGACCGAGCTTAGAGAGAAGCTGGCGGCCAACAGTTACTTTGCCGCGCTCGACCCCAAGCTCAAGAGGAATTGCTTATCCGGCAACTACCTGATGACGGACTCACGCGACGAACGCGTGCAAAAGATTGGCATTCCAAAAGGAACGTTTGACGCGCTCTACGACCTCTGGTCTCAGCACGTGCACATCCTGCCCCTATCGTTCTACCGTATGGAACCGAATGGCCGCGGCACTGGCCTGGAGAACGCTGTTGACCGCAGCTACATGGTTCAAGCGCTGGAGCTCTGCGCCGCCCTGCTGGAGGACGCCACCGACAGCATGGTGCTCAAATTCCCCGACGTCGCGGGGGTGCGGCATGGCATCAACTCAGAGTTCTCCCCAGGCCCTCGCTCGAACCTGCCGAGACGACGGAAGCCTGGGAAGCCTCCGACAGCATCGCCGCCAAAGGCGACCGAGACCTCCTCAGCCCTTTCAACGCTCTTCACGAAGCCCAAGTAGAGCGTCGAGCGCAGAGGATCATAGAGTTCCAGCCTTCACGACGACCGCCTAGACCGACCTGCGTCGGGCGCGCATCGAAGGTACAACGCCTACGCTCACCACGACTACGCCTATCGCGGTCAGCAAGCTTGACGGTGGCAAACCCGCTGAACCGGTGGTGCCGACTGCACAAGCTCTTGAAAGCTTCCCCCGGTAGCCATTTAAGCAGCGGGACGCGAACTTCCAAAGCCAGGCTGCGGTCGTTCATCGTGGCAGCACCGTACCTGGTGATGACCGCGTTGGGAAGCCCAAAGTGCGGCCGGCCCGTACAGAGACGGGCCTGCTGAGGGTCAGGCGTTGCCGTTTACGACTTTAGAGTCCCAGACCGTTTACGGCATCAATTGGGAGGAACACAGCTGAGGACCCGCGCTAGCCCCCTCACTCCACCGTCACACTCTTTGCCAAATTCCGCGGCTTATCCACGTCCGTGCCGCGCGCGCACGCCGTGTGATACGCCAGCAGCTGCAGCGGCACCGTATGCAGGATCGGACTCAGCGCGCCGTAATGCTCCGGCAGCCGGATCACATGCAGCCCCGGCTCGCTCTCGATCCGCGTGTCGCCGTCAGCGAAGACGAACAGCTCGCCACCGCGCGCTCGCACTTCCTGCATGTTGCTCTTGAGCTTCTCCAGCAGCGTGTCGTTCGGCGCCACCGTCACCACCGGCATCTGCGCCGTCACCAGCGCCAGCGGGCCGTGCTTCAACTCGCCCGCCGGGTAGGCCTCGGCGTGGATGTAGCTGATCTCCTTGAGCTTCAGAGCGCCTTCCAGCGCGATCGGGTAATGCAGCCCGCGGCCCAGGAACAGCGCGTTCTCCTTGCGCGCGAATTCCTCGCTCCACGCGATCACCTGCGGCTCCAGCGCCAGCACCGCCTGCACCGCCACCGGCAGGTGGCGCAGCGCCTTCAGGTGCTCCGCCTCCTGCTCGTCCGTCAGGTGACCCCGCGTCTGCGCCAGCGCCAGCGTCAGCAGGAACAGGCCCACCAGCTGCGTCGTGAAGGCCTTCGTCGACGCCACGCCGATCTCGGCGCCGGCGCGCGTGATGTAGGCCAGCGCGCATTCGCGCACCATCGCGCTCGTCGACACGTTGCACACCGTCAGCGTGTGCAGCATGCCCAGCGAGCGCGCATGCTTGAGCGCCGCCAGCGTGTCCGCCGTCTCGCCGCTCTGGCTGATCGTCACCACCAGCGTGCGCGGATTCGGAACGCTCTCGCGGTAGCGGTACTCGCTGGCGATCTCCACGCTGGTCGGGATCTTCGCGATGCTCTCCAGCCAGTACTTGGCCGTCGAACCCGCGTAATAGCTGGTCCCGCACGCCAGGATCAGCACCGAGTCGACCTCCTTGAACACCCGGTACGCGCCGTCGCCGAAGAGCTCCGGGCTGATGCCCGTCACCGCGTCCAGCGTGTTGGCGATCGCCACCGGCTGCTCGAAGATTTCCTTCTGCATGTAGTGCCGGTACGGCCCGAGCTCCGCGGCGCCGCTGTGCGCATGCACCGTCTTCACCTCGCGCTCGACATTGACGAAACGCCCCGTCGCCTCATCCTTGCGGCTGATCCAGTACCGACCCAATTGCAGGTCGACGACGTCACCCTCTTCCAGGTAGACGATCTGGTCGGTCACGCCGGCCAATGCCATCGCGTCCGAAGCGACGAAATTGGCGCCCGCGTATTCGTCCCGGCCCACGCCCAGCACCATCGGCGAGCCCTCGCGCGCGCCGATCACCCGATGCGGCTCGTCCTTGTGGAACACCGCGATCGCATACGCGCCGCGCAGTTGCCCCACCGCGGTCTGCACCGCTTCCAGCAGGTCGCCGTGGTAATGGAAGTCCACCAGATGGGCGATGACCTCGGTGTCGGTCTGGCTGTGGAAGACATAACCGCGGCCCTTCAGCTCAGCGCGCAGTTCGTCGTGGTTCTCGATGATCCCGTTGTGGACCAGCGCCACGCGGCCAGGCTGGCGATGCGCCTCGGCGCCCGGGCCGTGCGAGAAGTGGGGATGCGCGTTGTGCACCGCCGGCGCACCGTGCGTCGCCCAGCGCGTGTGCGCGATGCCGGTGCCGGCCGCCACGCCGTCCTGCGCGGCAAGCGCCTGCAGCTCCGCCACCCGCGAGGTGCTGCGCGCCCGGCGCAGCATGCCGTCCTGGTGCACCGCCACGCCGCAGGAGTCATAGCCGCGGTACTCGAGCCGCTTCAGGCCCTCGATCAGGATGGGAACGATGTCTTTCTGGCTGACCGCGCCGACGATGCCGCACATGGTGTGTCTCCCCGGTTGTCCCGGATGAATTGCGAATGGGCGCCATCCTAGGCACGCCGATCAGGTGGATGCTTTCAAATTGATGCCATCAATGAAAGAATCACTCGTGATCAACGTGTCACGCTATATTCTTTCATTGAAAAACAAATCATGAAATCTTCCATCGAGCTGGACACCATCGATCTGAGGGTGTTGGACCTCCTCCAG
This sequence comes from Roseateles sp. 22389, assembly GCF_052044995.1. Lineage (NCBI taxonomy): Bacteria > Pseudomonadati > Pseudomonadota > Betaproteobacteria > Burkholderiales > Sphaerotilaceae > Roseateles > Roseateles sp. 22389. Next base: position 122,714 of record NZ_JBQEOF010000011.1, on the reverse strand, counting down.
CAGGATGCGTCGCTTTCCAACCAAGCCTTGGCGGAACGCGCGCATGTCTCGCCCGCCACCTGCCTGCGCCGCGTGCGGCGGCTGGTGGAGACCGGCGTGATCGAGAAACAGGTGGCCATCCTCTCGCCGGACAAGCTGGGCGCGGGCCTGTCGGCACTGGTCGAGATCACGCTCGACCGCCAGGGCGCCGAGCACCTGGACGCCTTCGAGGCCATCGCCGTCGCGGCGCCCGAGGTCCAGCAGTGCTGGCGCGTCGCGCCGGGGCCGGACTTCGTGCTGGTGCTGCAGGTGCCGGACATGCCGGCCTATCACGCGCTGGTGCAGCGGCTCTTCACCCAGCAGGCCAACGTCCGCAACGTGAAGGCCTTCTTCAGCGTCAAGCGCGCGAAGTTCGAGCCGCGCCTGGCCCTCCCGGCGGCGCGCCCTTGAGGCCCCCCCCCACTCTCCCGCTTGCGGGTGAGGCTCGGGAGAAGGCCAGCGCTTGCGCCGTCAGCGCTTGAGGATGAGCAACCCCTTGAGGTACTCGCCCTCCGGGAAGTAGATGGTCTGCGGATGATCCGGCGTCGCGCCGACGCGGTCCAGGATGAGCCCGTCCGCGCCCGCGTCGATGCCGGCGCCGGCCACGATCTTGTGGAACAGCTCCGGCCCCACGCCGCCCGAGCACGAGAAGGTGAAGAGCAGTCCGCCCGGATTCAGCAGCATCAGCCCGAGCCGGTTGATGTCCTTGTAGGCGCGCGCAGCGCGTTCCGCATGAGCCGCCGTCGGCGCGAACTTGGGCGGGTCCAGCACGATCGCGTCGAAGCGCCGCCCCTGACGGAGCAGGTCGCGCAGCGTGTGGTTCACGTCGGCATCCAGCGCCGTGTGCCGCGCCGGATCGAAGCCGTTGAGCGCGACGTGCGCGGTGGCGCGCTCGAGCGCGGGCCCGGACGAGTCCACGCTGATGACCTCGCTCGCGCCACCGGCGAGCGCCGCGACGGAGAAGCCGCCGGTGTAGCTGAAGCAGTTCAGCACCGACTGGCACCCGTACTGCCGCACCGCCTCGGCGAACTTGCGGCGGTTGTCGCGTTGGTCGAGGTAGTAGCCGGTCTTGTGGCCCTCGGCCACGTCCAGGCTGAGCTTCCAGGTGTTCTCCGAGATGACGATCTCGGTCGGGCCCTCGCCGCGCAGCCAGCCGGTGACCGGCGCCAGGCCCTCGAGCGTGCGCACGTTGGCGTCGGAGCGCTCGTACAGCCGCGTCAGTCCGGTCTGCGCGAGCAGCTGGTCGGCGATGGTCTGCTTCCAGCGCTCGGTGCCGGCGGACAGGAACTGCGCGCTGAGCGTGTCGCCGTAGCGGTCGACGATCAGCCCGGGCAGGCCGTCGGCCTCGCCGTGGATCAGGCGCACGGCATCGGAGTCGATCGGCATGCGCGCCCGCAGCGCGATCGCGGCGGCGATGCGGCGCTCGAAGAAGGCGGCGTCGATGCGCTCCTGCTCATCGAAGCTCCAGGCGCGCACGCGGATCAGCGATTCCGGACTGAACGACGCCCAGCACAGGAAGCGGCCATCGGCGGCCTCGACCCGCACGGTCTCGCCGGCGTCGGCCTTGCCCTTGGCGATGGAGCCCTCGAACACCCACGGGTGGCGGCGCAGCAGCGAGCGGTCCTTGCCCTCGCGCAGACGAATTGCTTTCATGGGGGCGGATTGTCCTTGACGACGGCGCTAGTCGTCTCCCAGCCCCTGCACCTGCCGCGGCACCGGCGGCCAGGTGCCGTTCCTGCGGCGCTCATCGAACCAGCGATGCATCGCGGCGTCCTGCACCGCGTACTCGCCGCGCGCGGACTTCCAGACCAGCACCGGCGAGCGCTCGCGCAGCGACTCCAGCGCCCGCTGCGCCATCCCCACGCTGACTGGCTGGGCCAGCAGTTCGCCATAAAAGCGCAGCGCCTCGGCATCGAAGGCGCGGAAGCGCCCGCCCATCTCCAGCATCCGCCACAGCACCACCTGCTCGATGGGCTTGAGGCCCAGGAAGGTGGATTCCATCTCCTCCTCGTCCCGGCGCGAATGCTCCGAGGAGGCCTCCAGCAGGGCCTTCTCGAAGCGCCCGCGGATGCCGGAGAAGGGACTCAGCACGCCGTCCAGCGTCGACATGAACAGCTGCGGCCGATGGCCGATGGCCTCGAAGGCCTGCTGGAGCGCCGCTTGGTCCACCGGCGCCAGCGAGGGACGTTGCGCTTCGATCAGGCCGGCCACATGCGCGATGAAATCGGCCCCCAGCGGCGGCATGCGTTGCACCTGCGATCCGAAGAACGGCGCCGCGTTCGAATTGACCAGCCGCATGAGCTTGTCGCGGTCGGAGCCGGACATCACCAGCATCAAGTTGACCTCGTCGCGCCGGTTCAGCTGATCGCGCGCCGACTTCAGCGAGGTCATCGCCACCTCGCCGCGCTCACTGGTCAGCGCCTGCTGCGCCTCGTCGATGATCAGCGCCACCGGTTTGCCGGCGGTCTCGTTGAGCGCCCGCAGCGCGTCGACGAGGGTGAGTCCGTCCACCCGGCCGATACGGCTCGTGTCCACCTGCAGCCAGCCCGCCAGGCTGAGCTTGTCCAGGCCCGCCTTCTTCGCGGCACGCGCGACCAGGCCGAGTTGAGGCTCCAGCGCCTTGCCGATGGCGTCCGCGATGACGGTGGCCGGATCGCGGCCGGTGTCTTCCCACAGGTCCGTGTAGACGACCACCACGCCTTCGGCCTCGAGGGCCGGCTTGAGGTCGGCCTGCAGGAAGGTGGATTTGCCGGTCCGCCGGGGCCCGGACAGGAACAGGCCGTTGTGGGCGTCGCCGAACAGCGTCCGGCCCATCAGCGCCGGCACCATCTGCCGCGCCAAGTCGGTCCGGGGGAAGGAGATCATCGTTTTATCGGCAAATTATCGGGAAGGCGATAATTTATCGGTCCGCCCGATAAAACTCAATAATCGGCGCCGCGGCCCGCTGGCGGACCGCGTGGCGCGGCGGCCGGAATCCGCTGCGCCCCGGCCCCAATCAGCGCTTCGCCGCCGGCCCCAAGGTCCCGAAGGCCCAGCCGATGTTCAGGCTGACCATCGGGGTGCTGTGCTTCTCGCCGCCCAGCGCCTTCCACTGGCCGACGCCGACCTTCACCCGCAGGCGGTCACGGCCGGTGCCTTCCCATTGCGTCCAGACCTCGCCCTGCGTCACCGCGCCACCGCCGACCGACACGCCGCCCCCGCCCGCCGCGCCGACCAGCGCTTCCGCGCCGACACGCATGCCGTTCCACTTGGGCGACTGCGCGCCCAGGCCGAACATGCCGTAGGAGAACGCGCCCGCCTTGCCCAGCGCCGCGCTGCCGGCGTGTGCCACGCCGTACCACGGGCCGCCGAAGTCGCGCGTCATGCCGATGCCCAGGCCGGTCACGTTGTCGCGGGAGCCGTCCTTGAACTTGAAGTCCTTGAAGTAGGGCGTGCTCAGGTACAGCGTCTGCGCGCGCACCGTGCCCGACTCCAGCGGCGGCGTGTTCAGGATGCGCGAGACCTTCTCCAGCGGCAGCGCCAGCGACCCGCGCACCTGGAAGGAGTCGTAATGGCCCCACGGCGCCTTCATGTAGCCCGCATCCAGCCGCAGCGTCGGCCCCCAGGGCGTGATCCAGCGCAGCGTCGGCCCGACCCGCACCAGCCAGCCGTTGCCGGTGTCCATGTCGCCGCCGCCGCCCAGCCCGAAGGACAGCTGCCCGCCCACCCGCAGGCGCTGGCTGCCGATGCCCCAGTCCTGGCCCGCGTTGGCGAGGATCTCCATGTAGCCGTCGTGACCGCCGGACGCGGCGCCCGAAGCCTCCAGGCCCCACCACGAGGAACCGTCGCCGAAGTACTGACGCAGGTCGCCGCCGGCCTTGCCCTTGCGGCCGGTGAGCGGCACGCCGCCGCGCGTGCGGCTGCCGCTGCGCGGTTTCTCGACGCCGGCGCTCAGCGCGATTTCGTCGAAGCCCATGCCGGTGCGGTCGCCCGCGCGGCCCGGCGAGCCCGAGTCGCTCGGGCTGAAGCTCAGGAAGCGGTCCATCCGGCCGATGGTGAACGCGACGCCGGTGTCCTTGATGTTGCCGTTGCCGTTCGGGAAGGTGACGTGCGACACGCCCACGCCGGCGTACCAGTTGCCGAACTCGCCGCGCAGCGACAGCTCGGGCCGCAGCATCAGGCCGCCGCCCGGACGCACCTTGTCGGAGCTCACGCCGCCGCCCGCGCCGGCATAGACGCTGGCCGCCAGGTGCAGATTGGGGCCGACGCGAAAGCGCCGCTGCAGGTTGAAGCCGACGGTGAACAGCCCGCCGAACTCGCCTTTGGCGGCGCCGTAGGCGGCCGGGCCGATGCCCCAGTCCTCGTTGATGGCGACCATGTAGTGCGCCCCGAGCAGCGCGGTCTTCTGCCCGGTGGGCATCTTGATCGGCGACCAGTTCAGCTCGAACGCGGCGGGCCGGCTGTCGGTCGCGGTCACGACCCGCGGCGGCTCCTTCAGCTCCGGTGTCACGGACGGCGCCGAGACCACCGGCGGCTCGGCCCCGGGCGCTTGCGTCTGCGCCTGCGCTTGGGCCGCGAGCAGCGCCGAGCACAGCAGCAGCGGACGGGACGGGAACGGGGCCTTCGAGGCGATCAGGGCGGTGCGGGGCATCGGGATCAATCGGTTATTTCTTGCGGGCACGCGGGTGCGCCGCGTCGTAGACCTTGGCCAGGTGCTGGAAGTCCAGCCGGGTGTAGACCTGCGTGGTGCTGATGTTGGCGTGGCCCAGCAGTTCCTGGACCGCGCGCAGGTCGCCGCTGCTCTGCAGCAGGTGCGACGCGAACGAGTGGCGCAGCATGTGCGGATGGACATGCGTCGGCATGCCCGCGGCCAGGGCCCGCTGCTTCAGGCGCTTGCGGACCTGGTCGGCGCTCAGCCGGCGGCCGCGCGGGCCGACCAGCAGCGCCGGCTCGTCGGCCGCGGCCCATTGGCCGCGCACCGCCAGCCATTGCTGCAGGGCCGCCAGCGACGGCCCGCCCAGCGGCACCGCGCGGCGCTTGGCGCCCTTGCCCAGCACCTGCGCCTCGGCGGCGTCGGGCACGATCCAGCCGGCCGAGCCCGCGTGATGCCGCAGGTCCAGGCCCACCAGCTCCGACACCCGCAGGCCGCTGCCGTAGAGCAGCTCGACGAGGCAGCGCTCGAGCGCTTCCATCACGGGATCGGCGACGTCCTGATGGTGCTCAGCCAGCCGCACCGCGTCGTCCACGCCCAGCGCCTTGGGCAGGGGCCGGCCCTGCTTGGGCGCGTGCAGGTCGGCGATCGGGTTGGCATCGACCAGCCCCTGCTGCCCCAGCCAGCGGTACCAGCCGCGCCAGGCGGACAGGATCAGCGCCAGCGTGCGCGGCTTGAGCTTCTCGGCATGCAGCTGGGCCAGGCCTCGCCGCGCCTGGTGCGCGCTCAGGCGCAGCAGGTCCAGCCCCTGCGCCGAGGCGAAGCCGGTCAACCGCTGCAGCGCTTCCGTGTACAGCGTCAGCGTGCGCTCCGCCAGGCGGCGCTGCACGCGCAGATGGTCCAGGTAGCGGCGCTGCTCGTCAGTCAGGCTGACGGTCGACATGGCCGGCGGCATGGGGGTCGGCGTGCAGCAGGCGCGACAGCGCGGCGCTCGCGATCTCGCCGACGCGGGACAGGAACTCGGTGCCCATCTCGGCCGTGTAGCGCGTCGGATCCGGCGAGCCCAGCACCAGCAGGCCGAAGGGCTGCGCCGGCGCGCCCGCCGTCAGCGGCACCAGCGCCAGCGACGCGACGTCGTCCTCGAGCCAGCGCGCCGCCTCGAAGCCCGAATTGATGCCGCAGTAGGGCTGGTTCAGGCTGCCGACGAAGGTCTTCACGTCCGGGTTGACCTCGGCCGCGAAGGGCGCGAGCGCATGACCGGCGCCGACGTTCCACAGCCGCAGCCCGGCCTGCGGGATCAGGAACTGGTGGCGCAGCTCGCGCAGCAGCACCTCGGGCAGCTGGCTGTCGTCGCGGGTAAGCATCAGCGCCAGCGTCCAGCGGTGCAGCCGGTCGGCGATCGCGACGTTCTCCTGCCCGTTGCGGATCATCTCGATGATCTTGTGCTCCAGGCCGCGGATCTTGTCGCGCAGCAGCTCCGCCTGGCGCTCCTGCAGCGAGACCGCGCGCTGCCCGTGCGGATGCGAGATCCGGACGTTGGCCAGCAGCTCGGCGTGACGTTCGAAGAACGCCGGGTCATTCGCCAGGTAGTCGGCGATATCTTGTTCGGTGATGCCTTCGATGCCGCTCACAGTTCGATTTCTCCTTCAAAGACCGTCTGTGCCGGCCCTGTCATGTAGACCGGGGCGTCGAGCCCCGGGCCGCCCGGCGTCATGCCGGCCCATTCGATGCGCAGGTCGCCGCCGCGGGTGTGCACTTCCACCGCCTCGTCCAGCCAGCCCAGCCGGATGCCGGCCACCACCGCCGCGCACGCGCCGGTGCCGCAGGCCAGCGTCTCGCCAGCGCCGCGCTCGTACACGCGCAGCTTCACCTCGCGTCGGCTGATCACCTGCAGGAAGCCGGCATTCACCCGGCGCGGGAAGGCTTCATGGTTCTCGACCAGCGGCCCCACGATGCCCACCGGCGCGTGATCGACGTCCTCGACCCGCTGCACCGCGTGCGGATTGCCCATCGACAGCACCGCGACCTCGGCCGTCATGCCGTCACCCAGGTCCAGCGGCCAGCGCTGGAAACCATGTTCGGTCTTGGGCATCGTGTCGCGCGGGTCGAAGGGGATGCGCGGCAGGTCGAAGACCGGCGCGCCCATGTCCACCGTGACGCGGCCATCGTCGCGCAGGCGCAGCTCGAGCAGCGCGTTGATCGTCTGGACGCGGATGGTGCGCTTGTCGGTCAGGCCCTTGTCGACGACGAAGCGCACGAAGCAGCGCGCGCCATTGCCGCACTGCTCCACCTCGGAACCGTCCGAGTTGAAGATGCGGTAGCCGAAGTCCACGTCGGGCGTCTTCGGCGCCTCGATCACCAGCACCTGGTCGCAGCCCACGCCGAAGCGGCGGTCGGCGACGCGCCGCAGCTGATCGGCGCTCAGCGGCATCGGGTGGCGCGTGGCGTCCAGCACGACGAAGTCGTTGCCGGCGCCCTGCATCTTGGTGAAGCGCAGTTTCATGGGGGCGGATTATCGGGAATACAGCGACGGCTCGCCCGGCGGGCGGGTCTTGAATCGCTTGTGGACCCAGAAATACTGGGCCGGGTGTTCGCGGATGCGGTCCTCGAGCCAGCGGTGAAAGCGCAGCGCGTCGGCCTCGACATCGCCGCTGGGGTAGCCGACCAGCGGCTCATGGGCGTGGATGACGATGCCCTCCCCCTTGGGCAGCATCGTGACGATGACCGGTTGCACCACCATCTTCATGGTCTCGGCGATCTTGGCCGGCGCCAGCAGCGTGTTGGCCGGCACGCCGAAGAAGGGCACGAAGGCCGAGTCCTTCGGACCGAAGTCCATGTCCGGCAGGTTCAGGAAGGAGTAGCCGTCGCGGATCGCCCGCAGGATGCTGCGCACGCCCTCCTGGCGATCGACCAGCTTGGTCGTCCCGAAGCGCGAGCGCGCCTTGCGCAGCGCCTCGTCGAACAGCGCGTTGCTCTGGCGCTGGTAGATGCTGGCGCCCGGGCGCGACTGGTTCAGCATCAGCGCCGGGCCGATCCAGTCCAGGCCCACGAAATGCGGCATCAGCCACATCACCGGCCGGTCGACCTGCTCGGAGAGCTTGATGTTGCCCTCGATGCGCATCAGCCGCAGCAGGCGCCGGTCGGACGCGTACCAGAGCAGGCCGCGCTCCAGCAGGCTGCGGCCCAGCCAGCCGAAGTGCTCGCGCACCAGGGCCTGGCGCTCAGCGAGGGATTTCTCGGGGAAGCAGAGTTCCACGTTGCGCAGCGCGACGCGCCGGCGCGATCCGGCGACCCGGTGCAGCAGCGCGCCCAGTCCCCACCCGAGCGCGGCCAGCCAGCGCAGCGGCAGCCAGTGCAGCAGCCAAAGCAGCGCGATCAGCGCATATGTACCCAGTTTTCCCATCCACCCATCCGTGGGCCCTTTCGGGCCTTTCCTATAATGCGCGCCCATGTCGCCGAGTTAATCTGGACAACTTGCGGGGCGACTCATAAATCCCGCTAAAGCGTTCGCCGCCTGACTCCCAGGTCTCGGCAACGCCCGAAGACTGAATCACAGGAGTTTAAATTGGCGAGCGATTTCCTCTTCACCTCGGAATCCGTATCTGAAGGCCACCCGGACAAGGTGGCGGACCAGATCTCCGATGCCATCCTCGACGCGATCCTCGCCCAGGACCCGCGCTCGCGCGTCGCCGCCGAGACGCTGTGCAACACCGGCCTGGTGGTGCTGGCCGGCGAGATCACGACCAACGCCCACGTCGACTACATCCAGGTCGCCCGCGACACGATCAAGCGCATCGGCTACGACAACACCGAATACGGCATCGACTACAAGGGCTGCGCCGTGCTCGTGGCCTACGACAAGCAGAGCAACGACATCGCCCAGGGCGTGGACCAGGCGTCCGACGACCACCTGAACACCGGCGCCGGCGACCAGGGCCTGATGTTCGGCTATGCCTGCGACGAGACGCCCGAGCTGATGCCCGCGCCGATCTACTACGCGCACCGCCTGGTCGAGCGCCAGGCCCAGCTGCGCAAGGACGGCCGCCTGCCCTTCCTGCGTCCGGACGCCAAGAGCCAGGTCACGATGCGCTACGTCGACGGCAAGCCGCACAGCATCGACACCGTGGTGCTGTCCACGCAGCACGCGCCCGAGATGTCGCTGGGCGACAAGATGAAGCCCGAGTTCTACGAGGCGGTCATCGAGGAAATCATCAAGCCGGTGCTGCCCAAGGAGTGGCTGCAGGACACGAAATACCTGGTCAACCCGACCGGCCGCTTCGTCATCGGCGGTCCGCAGGGCGACTGCGGCCTGACGGGCCGCAAGATCATCGTCGACACCTACGGCGGCGCCTGCCCGCACGGCGGCGGCGCGTTCTCGGGCAAGGACCCGACGAAGGTGGACCGCTCGGCCGCCTACGCGGCCCGCTACGTGGCCAAGAACATCGTGGCCGCGGGCCTGGCCAAGCAGTGCCAGATCCAGGTCGCGTATGCGATCGGCGTGGCCCGTCCGATGAACGTCACCGTCTACACCGAGGGCACCGGCGTGATCTCCGACGAGAAGATCGCCGCGCTGGTCAACGAGCATTTCGACCTGCGTCCCAAGGGCATCATCCAGATGCTGGATCTGCTGCGCCCGATCTACGGCAAGACGGCGGCCTACGGCCACTTCGGCCGCGAGGAGCCGGAGTTCAGCTGGGAGCGGACCGACAAGGCCAAGGCGCTGCGCGCCGCGGCGGGGCTGTAAGCCCTCTCCGCTCCCCGGTCATTTGCCGCGCATTCATCGATTGATGCGCGCTTGACCCCCGAAGTCAGGGCCGCCTCGCGCGGCCCTGAGCGTTTCCGGCAGCCGCTTCGCGCGGCAGAATCGCCGGATGCATCCCCTGCCCGCCGCGCCGACCCCGCTGACCATCCTGATCGTCGACGACCAGAGCGCGACGCGCGTCGCGCTGACCGCCGAGCTCGACCGCGCCGGCCACCGCGTGCTGGAGGCCGACAGCGCCGCCTGGGCGCTGGAGCTGTTCCGTCGCTATCGGCCCGACCTGGTGCTGATGGACGTCGAGATGCCGGGTCACGACGGCTACTGGACCTGCCGCGAGATGCGCGCCGCCGAACCCGGTGGCTGGACGCCCATCATCTTCCTGAGCCAGTTCAAGCAGGACGAGGACGTCTGGAAGGGCATCGAGGCCGGCGGCGACGACTACCTGGTCAAGCCGGTGTCCGCGATGATCCTGCACGCCAAGCTGCGCGCGATGCAGCGCCTGGCGCTGATGCGGGCCCGGTTGGTGCAGATGTCCGAGGACCTGCGCGCGGCCAATGCGCAGCTGGAGGAGCTCTCCAGCGTCGACGCGCTGACCGGGCTGATGAACCGCCGCGCCCTGGACGCCCGCCTGCAGCAGGAGCTGGACCTGGCCCGGCGCGAAGGCAAGCCGCTGACGCTGATGCTGTGCGACGTCGACCACTTCAAGCGCTACAACGACGCGGCCGGCCACGTCGCCGGCGATGCCTGCCTGCGCCGCATCGGCCAGCTGCTCAAGGAAACCTGCCGCCGCCCGAGCGACTGCGCCGGGCGCTACGGCGGGGAGGAATTCGCGCTGGTCCTGCCCAACACGCCGCGCTCGGGGGCGATGACCTATGCCCGGGCGCTGATGCGCACGGTGGAGCTGGCGGCCATCCCCCATCCGGATTCCCCCACCGGCGGCACCATCACCCTCTCGGGCGGCATCACCACCTGCCTGCCGGACGAGAGCACCAGCGCCGAGGGGCTGATCATCCGCGCCGACGACGCGCTCTACAACGCCAAGTCCACCGGCCGGAACCGCTTCTTCAGCTACGAGATGCAGATGGACACGGCCGAGCAGCGACGCGCGGTCGTCCCGTCGGCGGGGCCCGCCTCGCCGCCTCCCGCCACCCCCACTTGAGGCATGTCCGGACCGCCTCGCGGCGGAGCGGCCCCGCATAATCGGCCTCGGCACGTTTCGCTGCCGCCTGTCGACGATGCCCGGCCATGGACGCTTCCGCCTCGCTGCCGCCTCTTCGCATCCTGGTCGTGGACGACCAGGCCAGCACGCGCGGCTTCCTGTGCCGCCAGCTCCAGGCCATCGGCCATCACACCCTGGAGGCGGACGGCGGCGACAGCGCGCTGGCCCGCTTCGACGGCGAGCGCCCGGACCTGGTGCTGCTGGACGTCGAGATGCCCGGTCACGACGGCTACTGGGTCGCCAGCCAGATGCGGGCGCACGAGCGCGGCGGCTGGACACCGATCATCTTCCTGTCCAGCCGCGACCGCGACCAGGATCTCTGGCAGGGCATCGAATCGGGCGGGGACGACTACCTCGTCAAGCCGGTGTCCAACACCGTGCTGCAGGCCAAGCTGCGCGCGATGCAGCGGCTGCGGCGGATGCAGGCGCGGCTGCAGGAGGTGTCCGATGAACTGCGCAACAGCAACGAGCGGCTGGAGAAGCTCTCCGGCGAGGATGCGCTGACGCGCCTGATGAACCGGCGCGCCTTCGATGCCCGGCTCGCGCAGGAGATCGCCTGCGCCCGGCGCGACCAGCAGCCGCTGACGCTGGTGCTGTGCGACATCGACCACTTCAAGCGCTACAACGACAGCTACGGCCACCTCGAGGGCGACGCCTGCCTGCGCCGGGTCGCGCAGTTGCTGCAGCAGACCTGCCGGCGCCCGCGCGACTGCGCCGCGCGCTACGGCGGCGAGGAGTTCGCCCTCATCCTGCCCGGCACGCCGCGCTCCGGCGCGATGACCTTCGCGCGGGCGGTGATGCGCACGCTCCGCAACTGCGACATGCGGCACCCCGATTCGGTCGAGTCCTACGTCACCCTCTCCGGCGGCATCACCACCTGCGTCCCCGATGCCGAGACCAGCGTCGAAGGACTGCTGCGCCGCTCCGACGACGCGCTCTACACGGCCAAGTCGCGAGGCCGCAACCGCTTCTTCAGCTTCGAGATGCAGATGGACACCGTCGAGCAGGCGCCCAGCGGCTTCGCGCCGCTCTCCTGACAGAACCCATGCCCCGTCGCGGTTACCGTCACGCCTTTCGATGACCGCTGCTTCCGAATGCCTGTGATCGACCACGACGCGTTGCGGCGTCATGCCATCGCCCGCACCTTCTTCAAGCCGACCACGCTGCTGCGCGCGATCCAGCGCCTGGGCTTCGTGCAGGCCGACCCGATCCGCGCGCCGGCGCGCGCGCAGGACTTGATCCTGATGCACCGGGTGAAGGACTACCGCGCCGGCCAGCTCGAGGCGCGTTACGCGCGCCTGGCCGTCGAGGAAGACTGCCTCGTCAACTACGGCTTCCTCGCGCGCGAGACCCTGGCGCTGCTGCATCCGCGGGTGGCCCGGCGCGCCTGGGACGAGGCCATGAATGCCCGCGCGGCGGAAGTGCTCGAGTTCATCCGTGCGCGCGGCCGCACGCATCCGCAGCAGGTGCAGCAGGCGTTCAGCCACGGCCGCGTCGCGGGTTACTGGGGCGGCGAGCTCAACGCCAGCACGCATCTGCTGGACGGCATGCATTACCGCGGCCTGCTGCGCGTGGCGCGGCGCGACTCCGGCACGCGGGTCTACGAGGCGATCGAGCACGCGGCGCAGGACGACAGCCCGCCGGCCCGCCGCGAGCGCGCCGGCGCGCTGCTCGACATGATCGTGTCGCTCTACGCGCCGCTGCCCTCGCCGAGCCTGGGCTACCTGACGACGCTGCTGGGCTACGGCGCGCCGCACCTCAAGACCGAGGCCCGCGAGGTGCTCAAGCACGCGAAGTCGCGCTGGGCCCATGCGAAGGTGGACGGCGAAGTCTGGTACTGGCCCTCGGACGAGAACCCTGCCTCGCGCGCGCACCGGGTCGAGCCGGAGCGCCTGCGCTTCCTCGCACCCTTCGATCCGCTGGTCTGGGACCGCCGCCGCTTCGAGCGGCTGTGGGGCTGGGCCTACCGCTTCGAGGCCTACACCCCGGCCGCGAAACGGACCATGGGCCATTACGCGCTGCCGATGCTGTGGGGCGACCAGGTGATCGGCTGGGCCAACCTGAAGGTCGAGGGCGGGACGCTGGTCCCGGACCTCGGCTTCATCGGCAAGCGTCCGCGCGACGCCGCCTTCCGCGCCGCGCTGGACGAGGCCTATCAGGAGATGTCGGTCTTCCTCGGCCTGGCGGAGTGAAGGACGGGCCGCCGGCGGGCGCCGTCGCTCAGGCGCTGCTCAGGCATTGACCAGCGTCATCGACACCTCCGGATAACGCGCGCCGGCGACCGGATGCGCGTCGATCAGGTCGCGCAGCTCCTCGCGCAGCACATCGTTGAGGCGGATGCGCGCGGCCATCGCGTTCTCCTCCAGCCGCGCGATCGAGCGCGTGCCCGGGATCGGCATGATGTCCGGACCGCGGTCCAGCAGCCAGGCCAGCGCCAGCTGCGCCGGCGTCAGGCCGTGGTCGCGGGCCAGCGCGACGATCGCATCGGCCAGCGCCAGGTTCTGCGCCATCGAGTCGCCCTGGAAACGCGGATTGACGCGGCGCCAGTCATTCGCGGCCAGTTGATCGGCGCTGCGGATCGCGCCGGTCAGGAAGCCGCGCCCCAGCGGGCTGTACGGCACCAGCGCGATGCCGAGCTCGCGGCAGGTGGGCAGCACCTCGGCCTCGACGTCGCGCGTCCACAGCGAGTACTCCGACTGCACCGCCGCGATCGGATGCACGCGATGGGCGCGGCGGATGGTCTCGGCCGAGGCCTCCGACAGCCCGAGATGGCGCACCTTGCCGGCGCGCACCAGCTCGGCCATCGCGCCGACGGTCTCCTCGATCGGCACCGACCGGTCGACGCGGTGCAGGTAGTACAGGTCGATGTGGTTGACGCCCAGTCGGCGCAGGCTGGCGTCGCAGGACGCGTGGACATGCGAGGGCTTGCCGTTGACGCCGGCCGACAGCCCGTCGGCATTGCGGACGATGCCGAACTTGGTCGCCAGCACGACCTCGCGCCGGCGGTTGGCCAGCAGGCCCGACAGCAGGCGCTCGTTGGCGCCGTTGCCGTAGATGTCGGAGGTGTCGAGGAAATTCATCCCGAGGTCCAGCGCCCGGTGCAGGACGGCCATCGAGGTGGCCTCGTCGGTGGGGCCGTAGAAATCGGACATCCCCATGCAGCCGAGTCCGAGCGCGGAGACCTCCGGCCCGTGGGCGCCGAGCCGGCGGCGCGGCAACTGCGGCAGGTTGTTGATCGGTTCCCTGGACATGATGGTCATGGTGCGGCTCCTTCGAAGACAAGGTCTGCGCGGCGGCCGGCATGACCGCCGCGATGCCTGTCAGCTTAGGAATCCGCCCCCACCCGGGACCAGCGCAAAGCTCGCCCGTCCTTGCCCAATCCTCCGGAACCCGCTTCCCCACGCGCGCGGGCGCTGGCGGCGCGCGCGACGGCCTTGCACAATCCGCCGCATGGTCGCACCCACTCCGATTCCTCTCGCCGACGGCTTCCCCGACGCGCTGCAGGCACTGCGCGCGCAGATGGTGGATCTGACGCTCCGGCATGTCGATGGCGACGGCACGTCCGCCACGGCGATCCCCTGCCTGCAACTGATCAAGGCCAGCTGCAGCACCCCCAAGACCGCGCCGGCGCTCTACGAGCCGGGCCTGGCGATCGTGCTGCAGGGCCGCAAGAAGGTGGAGCTCGGCACCGAGACGCTGTATTACGACCCGCTGCATTTCCTGCTGGTCTCGATGCCGATGCTGCCCAAGGGCGGCGTGATCGAGGCGACGCCGGACAAGCCCTACCTGTGCGTGCGCATCGGCTGCGACACCGCGACGCTGGCGGAGCTGATGCTGGAGGTCGGCCCGGCCGGCACCGATGCGCCGCCGGGGGCGCAGTCGGGACTGAACGTCGCGCCGGTGTCCGAGTCGCTGCTGGGCGCGGCGCTGCGGCTGATGCAGCTGCTGGACTCGCCACAGGACCAGCGCGTGCTGGGCCCGCTGTTGCAGCGGGAGATCTTCTACCGGGTGCTGACCGGCCCGCTCGGACCGCGCCTGCGCGCGCTGGCGCAGCAGGACAGCGCCACGCGCCGCCTGTCCCGCGCGCTCGACGAACTGAACCGCCGCTTCAGCGAGGCGATCAGCATCGACGAGCTGGCCGCCGTGGCGCACATGAGCGCCTCGACGCTGCACCAGCGCTTCAAGCAGCTGACCAGCATGTCGCCGATGCAGTACCAGAAGCAGCTGCGGCTGCAGCACGCGCGCCGGCTGATGCTGGGCAGCGGGCTGGATGCGGCGGCCGCGGCGCACCAGGTCGGCTACGAGAGCGCCTCGCAGTTCAGCCGCGAATATCGGCGCCTCTTCGGCACGCCGCCGCGGACCGACATCGAGCAACTGCTGCGCGCGGGATGAGCGGCGCCATGGACACGACCTTGACCCACACCGACACCGACGCGGCGATGGCCGCGACCGATGCGATCGCCGAGCTCGGCGCGATGCTGCGCCGCCATGCGCCGCGCGAGGGCCTGTGGCCGACGGTGCTGCCGCGGGTCTGGGCGATCCGGCTGGACGCGCCGGGCGGCGAAATGGCGCATGCGGTGCAGCCGGCCTCGCTGTGCGTGATCGCACAGGGCGCCAAGGAAGTCCACCTGGGCGACGAGCGCTACGTCTACGACGCGGCGCGCTTCATGGTCTTCACCACCGACCTGCCGGTCAGCGGCCGCGTCATCGATGCCACGCCGGAGCGGCCCTACCTCTGCCTGCGCCTGGACTTCGATCCGGAGGAGGTCGCCGAGCTGGTCGCGCGCAGCGGCCCGCCGCGCGGCCCGGCGTCGCCACCGCCAGGGGCGCTCTCCCGTCCGTCCCCGGCGCCGGCAGCGGCGACCGCCCGCGGCGCCGAGGACACGGGCCGCGGCCTCTTCGTCAGCGCGGTGACCCCCGACATGCTCGACGCGGCCGGGCGGCTGGTACGGCTGCTGGACCATCCCGAGGACCATGCCGCGCTGGCGCCGATGGCGATGCGCGAGCTCGTCTACCGCGTGCTGCGCAGCGAGCAGGGCGAGCGGCTGGCACAGGTCGCGCGCGCCGACAGCCAGACGCAGCGCGTGCACCGCGCCATCCGCTGGCTGAAGGCGAATTACGCCCAGCCGCTGCGCATCGAGGCGCTCGCCAGAGAGGCGCACATGAGCGCGTCCTCGCTGCACCACCACTTCCGCGCGCTGACCTCGATGAGCCCGCTGCAATACCAGAAGCAGTTGCGGCTGCAGGAAGCGCGCCGGCTGCTGATCGCGGAGGGACTGGAGGTGGCGCGGGCCGGTCATGCCGTCGGCTACGAAAGCCCGTCCCAGTTCAGCCGCGAGTACAGCCGGCTCTACGGCAGCCCGCCCTCGCGCGACGCCGCCAAGCGCCGGGACACGCCGCCCGCGCGGGCGCTGGCCTGAGCGCCCGGCGGCGGCCGTCGATCAGGCGTCGTCGCGATCCAGCGAAGCCGACAGCGCGGCATGCGCCTCGACCTCCGCCAGACGCTGGCTGAAGGTCTCGCGCGCCATGCCCAGCGCATCGGAGCCCGCCACGAAATGCAGCGGCGGCGTCGGCATCGCGGCAAGCTCGACGAAGGCCCGGCCCAGCTTGGCCGGATCTCCCGGCTGCCGGTGGTTGTAGGCCTCGTAGGTGGACAGCGGCGGCCGCGGCAGCGCGGCGTAGTCCGCGATCGTCCGGGTGCCGTAGCGCACCGAGCTGGCGTCCAGGAAGTCGGTCCGGAAGAAGCCGGGCTCGACCACCGTCACCCGGATGTTGAAGCCGGCCAGCTCCGGCGCCAGCGAGGCGCTGAAGCCATCGACGGCGAACTTCGTCGCGCAGTAGACCGCCGCGCCATCGAAGCCGCGGAAACCGCCGACCGAGGCGATGTTGATCACGTGACCGTCGCGCTGCCGGCGCATGACCGGCAGCACCGCCCGGGTGACGTGCATCAGGCCGAAGACGTTGGTGGCGAACTGGCGCTCGATGTCGTCGGCGCCGATGGCCTCGAACAGGCCCAGCTGGCCATACCCCGCGTTGTTGACCAGCACGTCGATGCGACCGAAGCGCGCGACGGCCTGCTCGACCGCGTGGACCGCGTCGGCCTCGCGGCTGACGTCCAGCGGCAGGCACAGCACGGCGTCGGCGTGCGCCGCATAGGCGTCCTGGAGCGCCGCGACATCGCGGCCGGTGGCGACGACGCGATCGCCGGCGACCAGCGCCGCCTTGGCGATCTCCAGCCCGAAGCCGCGGTTGGCGCCGGTGATGAACCAGATCTTGCTCATGGGATTCAGTCCTTGGAGGGATGACAGGGTGGAGGGATTTCCCCTCGACGGGGGCGCTTGCCGGCGGACCTCGCGAGGGATGGATTCATCGTAGGCAGCAGCCCCCGGGGCCGCATGCCCGTTCCGGCGGACCGCTTGCACGATCCGCCGCGACCGGCAGGCGGTGCTCGTCGTGCTCGTCGCGCTCGTCCCGCTTGCGCCGCCCGCCAACCGCCGGCCCTTCCGCACGATCCCCGCGTCCTGACTGCAAGCGACGCTGCGCAATTCGCGCGCTTGCGCTACAATCCGCAGCTTGATTCGCACAAGACCACCCTCTTCAGGTCTTCTTCTGCAGCCCCTCCGGTCCCTCTCACGGACCTTTCTGCGAGCGGCTCGCACCAGCATCAACCCCCGGTTCGTGCGCTTGCGCGTTTCTGGCTTCGGCCGGTTCGATCGTCCTTGGGCGAACGGCTGCTGGAGCACCTCTTCGTGTCCCGCCCCGGCTTCGCGCCATCGAAACAGGGAAAGGGCACATTCCCAAACCGCGCCAAGACGGTTGCTTATTGCGATTGCCTGTCAAGGCGCACACCTCATGAGAACTATGCGAACCAAAAGCATTGAGGTGGGGCGATTCCTTGTCTCACCGATGACCAAACCCCATGCCGACGGCGGATTCGCCGCGGCCGTCTCGATCCGATCGGGACGCGGCATGGCCAGCATCGATCGCGTCATGCGATTCGTGCCGACCTTCGAGACCCGCCGCGCCGCGTTGCGCTACGCGGAGACCGAAGGCACGGCCTGGGCGCGCTGCCATTGACGGCGCGCCCGTGATTCCCGAGGCGAAGGCCCGCGGCAGACCGCGGCCGGCGCCCTTATCGATTTCAAGAAAGGAGCCTCCCGTATGGCCAAGGAAGAACTGATTGAAATGCAGGGTGTCGTCAACGAAATCCTGCCGGACTCGCGCTTTCGCGTGACGCTGGAGAACGGCCACCAGGTCATCGCCTACACGGGCGGCAAGATGCGCAAGCATCACATCCGCATCCTGGCTGGCGACGCCGTCTCCCTGGAGATGTCGCCCTACGACCTGACCAAGGGCCGGATCACCTTCCGTCACCTGCAGCGCTCGGCCCACTCGGGACCGCCGCCGGTCCGTCGCTGAGCGTGCGCCGCGGGGGCCGAAACCCTCGCGGAGCCTCCCGGTCATGACCACCGCCCTGCCCGACCCCGCCGCGGCGCCGGCCTCGCTCGAGGCCGACGACCCGATGCCCCAGCCGCCCGTGCAGCCGGACATCGACGCCTGCTGCGGCAACGGCTGCGACCCGTGCATCTTCGACCTGCACGACCTGGCGATGGACCGCTACCGGCAAGCGATGCGCGCCTGGAAGGCCCGCCACCCCGAGGCCGGCTGACGCCTCACCCCCACCCGGAAGGGCCGCCTCGCGCGGCCCTTCGCTTTTTCCGGCGGCCCCGTCCACGTTCGGGGGTCTCGCCTCCCTCCGACGAGGCCCCCCCTCAGCTCGAGGGGCGTTTGCGTTTCGTGACGTTTTTGGGGACATCCTCGGGCTTCAGAACCCGCGCGCGCCCGCCGACATCCTGGACAGGCGCCGCGCTTGCCGCGCGGGCGCATCGATCTCCCTCGATCGGAGGCCCCGATGTTCATGACCGGCCAGAACCGTTTCCATGTCGCGCGTTCCGACGCCCAGGCCAACCTGCGCTTCGCGCTGGCGCGGCTGAGCACCGACTGGCGCCACCTCGACCCGTTCGGACTGGAGGTGCTACTGCGCCACCTGCTGATGGCGGAGCACCGCTGCATGCCGCATCCCAGCGTGCTGCGCGAGCGCCCGACCAACCGCTGGCTGCTGCCGCGGCTGCGTCGCCGGCGCATCGAGGTGGCGGAGCGGCTGGTGGCCGTCGGCGGACGCGTCAGCCATGCGAGCCTGGCGCGGGTGCTGCCGCGTGGGCATGACTGGCCGGGCGTGTCGGCGCTGGTCGGGCGGCATGCCCGGGATCCGGTCGAAGGGCGCCAGCCGCGGCCGCGCGTCCCGGTCCTCGAGGACGCGCCGACCCGCCCTCAGCCAGCCGCGGCCAGCAAGGCGCGGGCCACTTCCGCGAAACCGTCGCCGCGCTCGCTGGCGGTGACGTAGGCCGGCGGGTGATCCAGCATCGGCAGGAAACGCGCGATGTTGGCCACTCCCACCGAGAGGGGCACCCGTTCGAACATCAGCTGGTCATTCGTCGAGTCGCCGACGTAGACCCACTCCCGCGGATCGAACGCTCGCCCGGTCAGCCGTTTCACCGCCCATTGCGCGGCGGTCCACTTGCTGTGCTCGCCGATCCAGCCGTTGACGTGGATCGAGCTCACCGTCGCCACCAGCCCATGGGCGCGCATCAGGTCGCAGACGGCGGCGATCGCGTCGTCGTCCAGCCGCGTGAATTCGCTGTGGTCGACCGCGATGTCGGTCAGCCGCCCCGCGCTGTCGCGCGCCAGCTGGGCGCCCGGCACCGTCGCCACGATCGCCCCCGCGCAGGCCTGCAGGCGCGCGAAGTTCTCCCGCCGCGTCGCGTCGTCCTGGGCGAACTCGGTGACCAGCGCGTCCTTCTCGCGGTGCAGCAGCACCCCGCCGTTCTCCGCCACGATCCCCCGCAGGGGCCAGTCCAACGCGAAGGGCGCGCTCCAGCCCGCGGGCCGGCCGGTGATCGCGATGACCGGGACGCCGGCGTCCTGCAGCCGGTGCAGGGCCGCCAGCGCGGCGGGGGCGATGTCGCCCTCGGCCGTCAGGGTGTCGTCGATGTCGGTCAGCACCCCGCGCAGGGGGAGCCAGGCCGCGCGGGGACAGTCGCTGAGCGGGGGGATCGTTCGCATGGGGGGCGATTGTGGCCCCGACCGTGACGCTGTCATCGAGCCGTCGAACGGAACATGTCTACAATCGCGCCCTGTTCCGAGGAGCGTTGCGACCTCCCATCCCATCGAGGCCAGGCTCGGAACCGCCGCGCGGCGACGTGCCCGCGGCCATGGCAACCGCGCTCACCCGTCGACCCTTCGCAGGCCGGGTGAGGACCGAGCGGCAAGTGCCCTCCCCACTTCTCCCCATGTCCTGATCGCTGGCGTCGACGGCCCTTCCTCGCAGGAGTCCGCATGAACGCCCAACTGAAGCCGCTGGCCCAAGACCAGTACCTGATCAAAGACCTGTCGCTGGCCGACTGGGGCCGCAAGGAGATCAAGATCGCCGAGAGCGAGATGCCCGCGCTGATGGCGATCCGTGAGGAATACGCCGCGGCCCAGCCGCTCAAGGGCGCGCGCATCACCGGCTCGCTGCACATGACGATCCAGACCGCCGTGCTGGTCGAGACGCTGCAGGCGCTGGGCGCCGAAGTCCGCTGGGCCTCCTGCAACATCTTCTCGACGCAGGACCACGCCGCCGCCGCGCTGGTCGCCGTCGGCACCCCCGTCTTCGCCTACAAGGGCGAGACGCTGGAGGATTACTGGGACTACACCCACCGCATCTTCGAATTCGGCGCCAAGGGCGAAGCGGGCGAAGGCCCCAACATGATCCTGGACGACGGCGGCGACGCGACGCTGCTGATGCACCTGGGCCAGAAGGCCGAGAAGGACCTGTCGGTCCTGGCCAACCCGGGCAGCGAGGAAGAGCGCATCCTGTTCGCCGCGATCAAGAAGAAGATCGCCGAAGACGCGACCTGGTACACCCGCAAGAGCGCCGAGATCATCGGCGTGACCGAGGAAACGACCACGGGCGTGCATCGCCTGAAGGAGATGTCGGCCAAGGGCACGCTGCTGTTCCGCGCGATCAACGTCAACGACTCGGTCACCAAGAGCAAGTTCGACAACCTCTACGGCTGCCGCGAGTCGCTGGTGGACGGCATCAAGCGCGCCACCGACGTCATGGTCGCCGGCAAGATCGCCGTGATCGCCGGCTACGGCGACGTGGGCAAGGGCTCGGCGCAGGCGATGCGCGCGCTGTCGGCCCAGGTCTGGGTCACCGAGATCGATCCGATCTGCGCGCTGCAGGCCGCGATGGAGGGCTTCCGCGTCGTGACGATGGAATACGCCGCCGACAAGGCCGACATCTTCGTGACCACGACCGGCAACAAGAACGTGATCCGCCACGAGCACATGGCCGCGATGAAGCACAACGCGATCGTCTGCAACATCGGCCACTTCGACAACGAGATCGACGTCGCCTCGCTCGAGCAGTACGAGTGGGAGGAGATCAAGCCGCAGGTGGACCACGTGATCTTCCCGGACGGCAAGCGCATCATCCTGCTGGCCAAGGGCCGCCTCGTGAACCTGGGCTGCGGCACCGGCCACCCGAGCTACGTGATGTCCTCGAGCTTCGCCAACCAGACCATCGCGCAGATTGAGCTCTTCGCGCACAAGGACGCTTATGCCGTGGGCCAGGTCTACGTGCTGCCCAAGCACCTGGACGAGCACGTCGCGCGCCTGCAGCTCAAGACGCTGAACGCGCAGCTGAGCGAGCTGACCGACGAGCAGGCCGCCTACATCGGCGTGTCCAAGTCCGGCCCCTACAAGCCCGACACCTACCGCTACTGATCCGCGAGCCTCTGAACCGATGAGAGCCGATCAGCTCCTCGTCTCGTCCGGCCTGGCGCCGACGCGATCGGCCGCGCAGCGGTTGATCGAGCGCGGCGCCGTGCAATGGGACTCGCCCAAGGGCTGGGTCCCGTTGAAGAAGGCCGGCGAGGCGCTGCCCGAGCAGGCGCAGCTGCGCGTCACCGACGACGCGGAACTGCGCTATGTCTCGCGCGGCGGATTGAAGCTGGAAGGCGCGCTGCGCCTGGCCGGCCTCGATCCGGCGGGGTGGGTCGCGCTCGATGTCGGCCAGAGCACCGGCGGCTTCACCGATTGCCTGCTCAAGGCGGGCGCGGCGCGCGTGGTCGGCATCGACGTCGGCCACGGCCAGCTGCACGCCTCGCTCGCGAGCGATGCGCGGGTCGACGCGCTCGAGGGCACGCATGTGCGCGAGCTCGCCGGGTCGCGGCTCGAGGCGCTCGCCCCGCCCGGCGGTTTCGCGCTGATCGTCGGCGACCTCAGCTTCATCTCGATGATCGGCGCGCTGCCGCAGCTCGATCCGTGGCTCGCCGCGGACGGGCAGGCGCTGCTGCTGGTCAAGCCGCAGTTCGAGCTCGGCCCGCAGGCCATCGGCAAGGGCGGACTGGTCAAGGACCCGTCGCTTTATCCGGTGCTCGAGCAGCAGGCGCGCGACGCGGCGACGGCGCTCGGCTGGTCGGTGCAGGGCTGGTTCGACAGCCCCATCACCGGCGGCGACGGCAACCGCGAATTCTTCCTGTGGGCCCGCAAGGCGAGCGCCTGAGCGCCGGCCCGCCCCCTCCCGATCCCCGGATCCCCCGATTCCATCGACCTTCCAGGACGCCCCGCCATGACGACGCCGGTCAGCATCGAATTCTTCCCGCCCAACACGCCCGTCGGCACCGAGAAGCTCAAGACCGTCGTGCAGGAACTGCGCGCGGTGAATCCGCAGTACTTCAGCGTCACCTACGGCGCCGGCGGCTCCACGCGCGAGAAGACGCTGTCGACCGTCGCCGACATCGCGTCGCAAGGCTTCGACGCCGCGCCGCACCTGTCCTGCGTCGGCTCCACGCGCGAGAACATCGCCGAGATCCTGGCGACCTACCGCGCGCAGGACATCCGCCGCGTCGTCGCGCTGCGCGGCGACCTGCCCAGCGGCACGGCCACGGCGGGCGAGTTCCGCTACGCCGCCGAGCTGGTGCGCTTCATCCGCGAGACGCAGGGCGAGGACTGGGACATCGAGGTCGCGGCCTATCCCGAGTACCACCCGCAGCAGCGCTACGCGGCGCGCGACCTGCAGTTCTTCGCCGACAAGGTGCGCGCCGGCGCCAGCGGCGCGATCACGCAGTTCTTCTACAACCCCGATGCCTACTTCCACTTCGTCGAGGCCTCCCGCGCCCTGGGCGTGGAGGTGCCGATCGTGCCGGGCGTCATGCCGATCAACAACTACGCGCGCATCGCGCAGTTCGCGCAGCGCGACGGCATCGAGATCCCGCGCTGGGTCGCGCTGAAGATGGAGGGCTACATGGATGACGCCGCCTCCGTGCGCGCCTTCGGCCTGGACGTCGTCACGCGACTGTGCGAGCGCCTGATCGCCGGCGGCGTGCCGGGGCTGCACTTCTACACGCTCAACCAGAGCGCGCTGACGCTGGAGTTGTGCAAACGCCTCGGTCTCGCCGCCCAAGCTTGACCCCGCGCAAGCGGTCCGCGCCGCCGCGGGCGGTCTTCATGCCGCGCCGCCGTTCCTTGTGAACGGTCAAGGCCAGCGGCCCGGAGCCCACGTTCAATGCCGGTCACCCATTGACCAGGAGTGAACGCATGTCCCGCATCCCCACCCGACCCCGCTTGTCCCTCGGCGCCGCGGCGCTCATGGCGCCCATGGCGCTCATGGCGCTGATGACGACCGCCGCGCTGCCCGCGCATGCGCAGGGCAGCCCCTGGGTGATCCGCGCCCGCGCGGTGAACATCGACCCGGCGGACAAGGACCGGACCGGCCTCGGCCTGTCGCTGAGCCGCAAGACGATTCCCGAAGTCGACATCAGCTACTTCATCACGCCGAACCTGGCGACCGAACTGATCCTGACCGTGCCGCAACGGCACACGCTGCGCAGCAACGGCGTGCGCATCGGGACGGTCAAGCACCTGCCGCCGACGCTGACCCTGCAGTACCACTTCAACCCGGAGGGGCAGTTCCGCCCCTACCTTGGCGCCGGCCTCAACTACACGCGCTTCTCCAGCGCCCGATTCGAGCCAGCCGTGCAGGCGGCGCTGGCGCCCAGCATCGAGAAGCAGAGCGTCGGCCTGGCCGTGCAGGCCGGTTTCGACGTGATGCTGGATCCGCGGTGGTCGATCAACCTCGACATCAAGAAGCTCAAGATGGACACCGAGGTGCGCTCCAAAGGCGCGTCGGTCGGCAAGTTCAAGATCGATCCGCTGCTGATCGGCGTCGGCGTGGGCTATCGGTTCTAAGTCCCAGGAATCCGCTTCATCCCCTTGGCCGTCGCATCGGCTGAGGGGACGACGCGAGCCGCCAAACGTCGGGATTCTTGACAGTTCGTTAAAACCGCACGCGCGAGGCCCCGGGAATTGTTCACGGAAACAACGCCAAGTGCTTATGCCGAAAGGGATTCGAACGCCATCCCTAATTCATTGGCATGAACACTGCTTACATGGAGTCACAAGCCACCTTTTTGTGACCCTGACTCCATGAACTTCAAGCGTCTGCTGGCCGTCTGCGCCGCCTCCCTGACCACCGCCTTCGCCGCCCAAGCCGCGGTCGTGACCGCCTCCAGCACCACGCCGACCGCCATCTGCGACCGCTGCGTCGTGACCTCCACGCTGAACGTGGACACCCGCGGCACGCTGAGCGACGTGAACGTGTCGATCGTCGACCTGCGCCACACCTATGACGCCGACCTGGCGATCTGGCTGATCGCGCCGACCGGCACCACCGTCCAGCTGTTCAACCGCCGCGGCGGATCGGCCGACAACTTCTTCAACACCGTCTTCGACGATGCGGCGACCACCTCGATCGCCAACGGCGCCGCGCCGTTCACCGGCACCTTCCGCGCGGAAGAACTGCTGTCGGCCTTCAACGGCCAGGACACCTTCGGCACCTGGACGCTGCGCGTGGCCGACCTGGCCGGCGCCGACGTCGGCGTGATCAACAACTGGAACGTGCAGCTGACGACCGTGCCGGAGCCGGGTTCGCTGGCCCTGGCCGGGCTGGCGCTGGTCGGCCTGGGCATGGCGCGCCGCCGCAAGGCAGCCTGAGGCCGGCGGGCGAGCGCCCGCCAGCGATGGTCGTCGGGCGCCGCTCGACGACCGGAACGATGAACGAAAGGGCCCGCGGGCCCTTTTTTCATGCGCGATGGGGTGGGCGCCGAGGAGCGCCCGCCTTCAGCCCAACGCCGCGAACGCGTCCCGCGTCAGGTTCTCCGGCGCGCCGCTGTCGCGGCAGGCGACATCGTCTTCGATGCGCACGCCGCCGAAGGCGCTGAGGTGCTGGACCAGCGCCCAGTCCACCTGCGCCGCCGCGGGCGTCGCGCGCAGCTTGTCCAGCAGCATCGGGATGAAGTACAGCCCCGGCTCGATCGTCACCACCATGCCGGGCTGCAGCACGCGCGTCAGCCGCAGGTAGGGATGGCCGTCGGGCTTGGCGATCGTGCCGCCGTCCTCGCCGGCCATGAAGCCGCCGATGTCATGCACCTGCAGGCCGAGCAGGTGGCCGATGCCATGCGGCAGGAAGGTCGAGGTCACGCCCTGCGCGAGCATCGCGTCCTCGTCCATCCGCACGATGCCCAGCTGCCGCAGTACGCCGGCGATCTCGCGGTGCGAGGCCAGGTGGATGTCGCGGTAGTCGACGCCCGCGCGCACGCGATCGACCAGGCGCAGCTGCGCGGCCTCCATCGCGTCGACCAGCGCCTGGAAGCTGGCGTCGCCGTTGCCGGTGGTGCGGGTGATGTCCGAGGCATACCCGCAGCTGTGCGCGCCCGCGTCGATCAGCAGCGACAGCGACTGCGCCGGTGCCCGCTGGTCCTGGTACTGGTAATGCAGCACCGCGGCGTGCTCGTTCAGCGCGACGATGTTGCCGTAGGGCAGGTCGCGCTCGGCCAGGCCGCAGGCCCGGAGGTAGGCGGCATGGATCGCCGCCTCCGATCGGCCTTCGCGGAAGGCGCGCTGCGCGGCCAGGTGCGCCGTCGCGCCCAGCGCCGATGCCTCGCGCAGGCGCAGCAGCTCGTAGCCGGTCTTCACCGCGCGCGCGTGATGCAGCGGGTTCAGCACCTCGGGCGGGTTGTTCGGGACGATGTCGCCCAGCGCCGCGTCGGCCTCGCCGACGATCGCCAGCTCGCCCGGCAGCTGCAGGTAGGGCAGCGCGTCACCCGGGGTGCGCACCACGATCAGTTCGAAGTGCTCCACCCAGAAACCGCTCGGCGCCTCGGGCGGCACATGCCAGTAGTCCTCGGGCTGGACGTAGACCAGCCGGGGCCGGTGGCCGGGACGGATCACCAGCCAGCTGTCCGGATGGCGGATCAACGGCACCCACAGCTTGAAGTGGGGGTTGGGCTGGAAGACGTAGGGCCGGTCGTCGAGGAAGGCGAACTTCTCGACACCGGACGCGATCAGCAGCGCGTCGTAGCCACCGCGCTGGAGCGCGTGTTCGGTGCGACGCTGCTGCTCGGCGAGGTGGGCCACATACAGCGCATCCAGCGTGTCGGCGGTCGGGCGGACGAGGGAATCGACGGCATTCATGCGCGCGGATTCTCCCAGACCACCCCCATCTCGGTCAGCATCGCGTCCAGCCGCACGTCGTTCGGCTGGGCGGTCAGCGTCGGCTGGAAGCCGTGGCTGAAACCGACGCCCACGGCCTGCGGCCGGGGCTGGATCTGCGCGATGGTGCGCAGCATGAAGCCGCCGCCGTAGCCCATGCGGATGCCGCCCGGGCCGTAGCCCAGGCAGGGCAGCAGCAGGAGTTCGGGCTCGAAGGCCTCGGTGTCCTTGGGCTTGGTGATGCCGGTCGCGTCCTCTTCCATCGGGCAGCCGGGATACCAGACGTGGAAGCGCAGGCGACCCTGCTCGCGATCGACGACGGGCAGGCCGATGCGACGTTCGGGATCGACCTCGCTCCAGCGGTACAGCGCCGGCAGCGGATCGAACTCGCCCTTGATCGGCCAGTACGCCGCGATGCGCTTTTCCTTGCGTCCCACCAGCCACACGCGCAGCACGCCCTGCACCAGGTCCGCGAGTTCCAGGCGGCCCGGCAGGTCCAGGCGCTCGCGGATCAGGCGCTCGCGCAGCGCCTGGCGGTCTTCGGAAATCGGCAGCTTGTCGTTCGGATCCATCCGGCCCCTTCGCGTTGCCCAGCGGGACCGACGGGCCCCGGAGCCGGCCATTGTGGCCGCGCCGGACGCGGGTTGCTAGAGTCGCCGCCATGGCACGAGGCACCACCACCACGGGAACCGTCCGGCGCGTCGCCGGCGCGGGCAGCGATTTCGCCAACCACTGCATGGAGCTGCTGGCGCCGCTCGGGCCCGTGCTGGCGCGGCGGATGTTCGGGGGCTTCGGGCTTTATGTCGACGACCTGTTCCTGGCCATCATCAGCCGCGACGAGCTCTACCTGAAGGCGGACGCCGTCAGCCAGCCGCGCTACCTCGAGGCCGGCTGCGAGCCCTTCCGGTACGCGAAGACCGGCAAGGACGGGCGACAGGAGGTCGCCAGCCTGAATTACTTCCGGCCGCCGGAGGAGACGCTGGAGTCGCCGGCGCTGATGCTGCCCTGGGGGCGGCTGGCGATGGAGTCGGCCTTGCGCTCGGCCAATGCGAAGCCGAAGGCCAGCACGCCGAAGAAGAGCGCCGGCACCACCGCCGAACCCAGCACCGACAGGAAGCTGAAACCGGTCAAGGCCACGGCTCCGGCGCTCAAGCGTTCGCCAGGCGCTGGCCGAACAGCTGCCCGAAAGAAGGCAGCCGGCTGACGCGCCGCGCGCGCTGGGCGGCGCAGGCCTGCGGCGGCACCATCAGCTGGAAGCGGGCGGTCGGCCAGGCTTCCACGACCAGTTCGGTGCCGCTGGCCACTTCCAGGGTCTCCCCGGCCGACAGCCAGAAGTCCTGGGCCGGCAGGTTCAGGTCGCCGCGCTGCGTCACCCAGACGCGCCCGTCGAGCACATGCAGCTCGCGGCGGCCCGGGCCGATCGGCAGGCTCATCGCCTCGCCCGCGGACAACGCCCAAGCGGCATCGTCGCGGCTGACCTGGATTGATGACTTTTGCATGACGTTCATGATCGGCTCCCCGTCCGCCGGGCGGCCCGCGCACTTGGCGGCGTTCCTCGTGGACATGGAGGGATATTAGGGTTGCCCCGCATGCCGGTCCAATGAGTCTTCGCGCGTCGATTGATACCATCCGAGCATGAATCCGCCTCGCCATCGCCCGCTCGCCGTCGGTCCGCTGCGCGCCTTCGAGGCGGTGGCCCGGCGCCTGAGCTTCAGCGCCGCCGCCGACGAGCTCTACCTGACCCAGTCCGCCATCAGCCGCCAGATCCGGTCGCTGGAGGAGGAACTCGGCGCGACGCTCTTCCTGCGCGGCACCCGCCATGTCGAACTGGCGCCGGACGGCAAGTTGCTGCTGGCGGCGGTCGAGCCCATGCTGGACCGGCTGGACGGCACCGTGCGCCAGATCCGCTCGACGCGCGGCCGACGCGTGGTCAACGTCACCACTTTCGCCTCGTTCGCGTCGCTGTGGCTGATCCCGCGCCTGGAGGCCTTCCAGCGCGAGCATCCGGACATGGACATCCGCGTGTCCGCGCTCGACCAGCTCGTCGAGATCGACGACAGCGAGTTCGACGTCGCGCTGCGTTATGCCGCGCCCAACCGGGTGGCGCCGTCGGCGCAGCGGATGTTCGGCGAGATGCTCACGCCGGTGGTCAACCCCTGGGTCGCGAAGCAGGCGCAGGAGGGCCAGGGCCCGCCGCTGAGCCAGGCCGCCGACCTGCGCCAGTACACGCTGGCCGAGGAGGACGACCAGCGCCCCAGCGGCCTGTTCCTGAGCTGGCGGCGCTGGCTGGCGCTGCACGGCGCGCCCGACCTGCAGCCGCGGCGCTGGATGTACCTCAACTTCACCTACCAGCAGATCCAGGCGGCGGTCTCGGGCCAGGCGGTCGCGCTGGCGCGGCTACCGCTGATCTACGAGGCGCTGGAGCGCGGCGAGCTGGTCGAGCCCTTCGGCGCGGCCGGTCGCACCGACTGCCCGACGGTCTACTGGCTCATGATGTCGGCGCACGGGCGGCAGCGGCCCGAGGTCGTCGAGTTCGCGCGCTGGATCGGCGAGCAGTCGGCGCTCACCCGGCGCGCGATCGGCGAGCCCGATCCGCCCGTGGACGAGCACTCGGGCTGAGCGCCGCGCCGCCTCAGGGCGCGATCACCTCGCGCTCGGTCACGACGACGGTCATCGCCTGGTCGTGCGGCTGCACCTCGAAGCTGGCTTCGCAGCAACTCCAGGCCAGGCCGATCGTCGCGACGCCGGGATGCGCTTCCAGCCAGCGGTCGAAATAACCGCCGCCGTAGCCGAGCCGGAACCCCTCGCGCGTGTAGCCCAGGCAGGGCACCAGCAGCACCTCGGGCACGAGGACCGGGCCGGTGGCGCTGGGGATGCCGCACTCGTCCTTGAGCGTCGGCGGGGTGCCGTCCCAGCGCCGGAATTCCATCGCCGCCGGCCCGCGATCGCCGGCCTTGCGGGCGAACGGCAACGCCAGCTGCATCGCCCCGCCGAGCTTGTGCGTCGCGGCCCAGGCCGCTGCGTTAAATTCACCCTCCAGCGGCCAGTACAGGCCGAGGCTCAGCGGCTCGAGCTGGCGCAGCAGCGGAAGCAGCTGCTCGCCCAGCTTGTCGGCGGCGAGACGGGCCTCGGCGCCGGCCGACCATTCGCGGCGGCGCGCCAGCAAGGCGCGGCGCAATTCGCTTCGCTCATGGGGCCAGGTCTTGCCGGCGATGCCGGCGGCGTCGGGGGCCGTGGGGGAATCATTCATCGCAGTCGGTCATGAAGTTCGCTCGAATCACTGTAACCGCCCTCACCTGCACCGTCCTGGGCGCGCTCTGCGCCTGGACGGCCCTCCCCGCCGCCGCCCAGTCGACGATGCCCTTCGCCGTCGTGCCCAATCCGCCACCGCCGTTGCCGGACCTGGTGACCGACGCCCGCGAGGCCTGGCGCACCCGCGACCGCTCGCGGCTGGCCGCGATGCGGCAGGTCGCCTTCGACCAGCAGCACCCGCTCGCGCCCTGGTTCGACTACTGGGAGCTGAACGCCCGGCTGGCCGACGCGCAGCAGCCCGAGATCACCGCCTTCTACGCCCGCTGGCCCGGCAGCTACGTCGAGGACCGCCTGCGCAACGACTGGCTGCTCGAACTGGGCCACCGGCGCGACTGGGCCAACTTCCGTCGCGACCTGGCCGGCTACAAGATGCAGGACGACCGCGAGGTCGTCTGCTACACGCTGCTGGCCGACCCGCCGGCGCGCGAGCTGCGCGAGGCGGCGCGCACCGCCTGGCTGGCGCAGCGCGATGCGGACGAGGGCTGCAACATGCTGGCCACGACGCTGCACGAGAACGGCCAGTTCAAGGACTCGGACGTCTGGCGCAAGCTGCGGCTGGTCGTCGAGACCAACAAGCCGCGCGCCGTGAAGCAGGCCGCGGCGCTGCTGTCCAAGGCGGACCAGGACGCGATCGCCGAACTGATGGACAAGCCCGACCGCTACCTCCAGCGCAAGGCCGCCGCGTCCCCGCGCGCCAAAGCGGAGCTGACGCTGCTGGCGCTGATGCGGCTGCTCGCCACCGACTACGACAAGGCCGAAGACGACGTTCGCCGCTGGGCGCCGAAGCTGCCCAACGACCTGTCCGCCTGGCTGTGGGCCCAGTACGGCCGGCAGGCCGCGCTGCGGCTGAAGGACGAGGCCAACGACCACTTCGAACGCGCGCTGAAGCTGCAGGCGCGGCTGGGCGGGCCGCTCGAATGGAGCGACGACACGGTGAACTGGATCGCCCGCGCCGCGCTGCGCGGCGATGCCGGCGCCAGCCGGCCGGAGCAGCTGGTGGCGGCGATCGCGCTGATGAAGCCGTCGGACCAGAAGGACATCACCTGGCAGTACTGGCGCGCCAAGGCCCAGCAGCAGCTCGCGGCGAACGGCCCTGCCGGCGACGCCCAGCGTCGCGAGGCCCTGGAGTCACTGCGCGCGATCGCGTCGCCGCTGAGTTTCTACGGCAAGCTCGCCGCGGACGAACTCAAGCTGCGCCTGCCGCTGCCGCCCTCGCCGGCCGAGCTGAGCGCGCAGGAACGGGCGCAGGCGCTGGCCAATCCCGGCATCCAGCGCGCGCTGCAGCTGCTGGCGGTGGGCCTGCGCAGCGAGGGCCAGCGGGAGTGGAACTTCAGCCTGCGCGGCCTGTCCGACCGCGAACTGCTCGCCGTCGCGCAGACCGCCTGCGAGCGCGAGCTCTGGGAGCGCTGCATCCAGACCAGCGAACGCACGCGCACCGAGATCGACCTGGCCCAGCGCTTCCCCATGCCCTACCGCGCCGACGTGCTCCGGCAGTCCACCGCGGTGGGCCTGGACCCGGCCTATGTCTACGGGCTGATCCGCCAGGAGTCGCGCTTCATGATGGACGCGCGCTCGCATGTCGGCGCCGGCGGCCTGATGCAGGTGATGCCGGCGACCGCCAAGTGGACCGCCAGGAAACTGGGCGTCGAATTCCGGCCCGACATGCTGCACGACCGGGACACCAACCTGCGCCTGGGCACCGGCTACCTGAAGCTGGTGATGGACAGCTTCGACGGTTCGCAGGCGATGGCCGCGGCGGCCTACAACGCCGGACCGAACCGCCCCCGGCGCTGGCGCGAGGGGCCGCAGCTCGACGCCGCCATCTGGACCGAGAACATCCCGATCTGGGAGACCCGTGACTATGTGCGCAAGGTGCTGTCCAACGCGACGATCTATGCCCAGTTGATGGGCCGCGAGGGCGGCACGCAGCTGCGCGACCGGCTCGGGCGCGTCATCGGCCCGGCCGCGGCGTCGGCGCCGGACATCCCGGCCAACGGCACCACGGCGGGCGCGCCCGCCGGCACCAACTGACCCCGCGGCGCCGGCTCCCCGCCGGCGCCGTCCTCCTCCACGCGAAGGGACTCCCGCATGCAATTGATCGTCGGCAACAAGAACTACTCGTCCTGGTCGATGCGCCCCTGGGTGCTGATGAAGGGCCTGGGCATCGATTTCCAGGAGCGTGTGCTGCGCTTCGACTTCACGCCGGATTCGGCCTTCTACCGCGAGGTCGGCGCGGCGACGCCGACCGGCAAGGTCCCGGTGCTGGTCGACGAGGGCCTGGCGGTGTGGGATTCGCTGGCCATCGTCGAGTACCTGGCCGAGCGCTTCCCCGACAAGGGCATCTGGCCGAGCGATCCCCGCCAGCGCGCCCGCGCGCGCAGCCTGTGCGCCGAGATGCACAGCGGCTTCGGCCAGCTGCGCGGCCTGTGCGTGATGAACATCGACGCCGACCTGAGTTCGGTGGGGCCGCGGCTGCTGGCCTCCGAGGCCGGCCTGCGCAAGGACCTGGCGCGCATCGTCGAGCTGTGGACGGACGCGCTCGCGCAAAGCGGCGGGCCCTTCCTGTTCGGCGCGTTCGGCGCGGCGGATGCGTTCTTCGCGCCGGTCGTGATGCGGGTGACGCGCTACGCCTTGCCGGTGCCCGAGGCGCTCAAGGGCTACCTGGCGCGCGTGGAAGCGGCCCCCGGCGTGCGCGAGTGGATCGCCGACGCGATCGCGGAGAAGGATTTCCTGGACTTCGAGGAGCCCTATCGCGACGTCAGCGGGCCGGTGCCGGTGCTCAAGGGCTGAGACGCCCGCCGACCCGCCCGCCCCATGAAAAACCGCTTCCGGTCACCTGTGCGGGCAGGCGGCGGGAAGCGGCGAGGTGGACCGCCGGGGTCAGTGATCGCGGCGGCGGCGGACCAGGAAGCCGGCGGCCAGCAAGCCGCCGAGCATCATGGCCTGGTTCTGGGACTCGGACACGAACGACGGCAGCACCTGGTCCGCGCCGTCCTGTTCATTGACATCCGGCAGCTGGGCCGGTGCCGACTGGCTTTGCGAGACGAAACTCGTCTCGGCGGCCACATGGACGGCCTTCGCGTCCGTGACCGGGGATTCCTGCGCTTGAGCGGCCAGACCAATTCCGCCCAGCAAGAGGAGGAGAACAGACTTCATTCATAAACTCCCGACTGCTTGCCCGACCTGCCTGGCTACAACTGTCTCTCTCGGTAGCTGGTCTGTTTGAACAGACACTGGTGTGCAGGTGGCATTGGTGAATATACGGAGACACAGCCTAAATGAGCACCCCATAGCTTGGGGATGCTGCGCCGCAACATGAGTGATCAGATGTATCTCGTCGGGGGGGCCGTTCGGGACGCCCTGCTGGGCCTGCCGGTCCAGGACCGTGATTGGGTGGTGGTCGGAGCCACGCCCAAGTCCTTGATCGACAAGGGATTTCAGCCCGTCGGCAAGGATTTCCCGGTGTTCCTGCACCCCGTGACCCATGAAGAGGTGGCACTGGCCCGGACCGAGCGCAAGACCGGATCCGGATACCACGGTTTCCAGTTCCACACCGACCCCGACGTCACCCTCGAACAGGACCTGGCGCGCCGGGACCTGACCATCAACGCGATGGCCCTGGCCGAGGACGGTTCGCTCATCGACCCCTATGGCGGCCAGCGGGATCTGGCGGCGCGCATCCTGCGCCACGTGTCGCCGGCCTTCGCCGAGGATCCGGTGCGGATCCTGCGCCTGGCCCGCTTCGCGGCGCGCTTCGGGGACTTCTCGGTCGCGCCGGAAACCATGGCGCTGATGCGCCGCATGGTGGACGCCGGCGAGGCCGATGCGCTGGTCGCCGAACGCGTCTGGCAGGAACTCTCCCGGGGGCTGATGGAGCGGCATCCGGCGCGGATGATCGAGATCCTGCGCGATTGCGGCGCGCTGGCGCGCATCGCGCCGGAGCTGGCGCGGCTGTTCGGCGTCCCGCAGCCCGAGGCGCATCACCCGGAGATCGACACCGGCGCCCACCTGCTGCTGGTGCTGGCGGAATGCGCGCGCATCGACGCGCCGCTGCCGGTGCGTTACGCCTCGCTCTGCCACGACCTGGGCAAGGGCACGACGCCCGAGGCCGAGTGGCCCCGCCACTTGAAGCACGAGGCGCGAGGCGTGGCCCTGGCGGCCGCGCTCTCGCAGCGCTGGCGCGTGCCGTCGGACTGCAAGGAACTGGCCGAGCTGGTGGCGCGCGAGCACACGCATGTCCACCAGAGCCTGGACTTCAGCGCCGAGGCGCGCCTGCGCCTGATCGAGCGTTGCGATGCGATGCGCCGGCCGGAGCGCTTCGCGCAGCTGCTGCTGGCCTGCGAGTGCGACGCGCGCGGCCGTGCCGGCCTGCAGGACCGCGCCTACCCGCAGCGGACCGCGCTGCTGCACGACCTGAAGGCGGTGCAGTCGGTCGACCAGTCGGCGATTTCAGCGGCGGCGCTGGCGGCCGGCAAGCAAGGGCCGGCGATCGGGCAGGCGATCCACGCGGCGCGGCTGGCCGCGCTCAGAGCGTGTGAGACCGATCGCCCGCGCTGAACCCCAGCGCGTCGAAGCCCTCGCCCGGCGCGAAGCCGATCACCTTGAACAGCTCGCCCATCTCGTGCTCGGCGATCAGCCGGTGGGCCATGCCGCGCTGCGCCAGCGTGGCCTGGCCCATCAGGTCGACCAGGCCGCAGTTGATCAGGAAGTTGGCCTGGCTCGTGTAGCCCAGCACCGTCAGCCCCGCGTCCTGGCCCGCCAGCGCGATGCCGGTGAAGTTCACATGCGCGGTGATGTCCTTCTGCCCCGGCAGCGCCAGCGGATCGGGATCGGCCCGGTGCAGGTGGTGGCACATCAGCGTGCCGCCGGTGCGCTGCGGGTGGTAGTACTCCGACTCCGGGAAACCGTAGTCGATGAAGAACGCCGCACCGCGCTTGAGGCGCTCCGCCAGCGTGCGCACGAAGGCCTCGGCCTGCGGGTGGATCTCGGTCACCGTGTCCGGCAGGAAGCCGGCATCCTCCTCGGGCGGTAGCGGCGGACGCGCGTCGCCGGCACGGTCGACGAACACCAGCCCGCCCTGCCCGTCCAGGCCCACGCCGCGCCGCAGCCACTGTCGGCCGTCCCAGCGCACCAGGTCGACCGGGATCGCGTCCAGCAGCTCGTTGGCCACCATCACGCCGTGGATCTCGTCGGGCCAGCGGTCCAGCCATTCGACCCGCGGCGCGAAGCGCGCCAGCCGCTCGGCCTGGCGCTCGCGCAGGCTGCCGGACAGGTCGACGATGAAGTACTTCGTCAGCGGCTGCCCCAGGGCGTCCAGCGCCTCCAGCAGCTGCTCGGCCAGCGCGCCGCTGCCGGCGCCGAACTCGATCACCGTGTCGGTGCCGCTGACCGCCAGCGCCTGCGCGACCTGCCGCGCCAGCGCGCGACCGAACAGCGGCGACAGCTCCGGCGCCGTCACGAAGTCCGAGCCCTGCTGCGGCATCGTGCCGAACTTGCGGCGCGCGTTGGCGTAGTAGCCCAGCCCCGGCGCGTACAGCGCCAGGCTCATGTAGCGGTCGAAGGGCAGCCAGCCGCCGGCGGCGGCGATCTCGTCGCGCAGCAAGGCGGTCATGGCCGGATCGGTCGCGTGGGATGCCGGGGAAGCCGGCGCGCCATGCGCCGCGGACGCCGCGCCATTCAGGCCGGCGGAGTCGGGAGTCTTGGAAGTCATGTGTCGATCCTGGGAAGCCGGGGCTCGCCGCGCTGGGCCAGCCATGCTTCGAATTCGTCGGCTGGCATCGCGGTGGCGATGACCTCGCCCTGCAGCTCGTCGCAGCCCCATTCGGCCAGCAGATGCCATTGCCGCGCGTTGCGCACGCCCTCGGCGCCGATGCGCAGGCCCAGGCCCTTGGCCATCTGCACCACCGCGCGGGTGATCGCCGCCGCGCCGGCGTCGTCCGGCAGCACGGCGACGAAGCTCTGGTCGATCTTCAGCTTGTCCAGCGGCAGCCGCGTCAGCTGGTTGAGCGCGGTGTAGCCGGTGCCGAAGTCGTCGATCGAGATCGCCAGCCCCTGCGAACGCAGCGTCTGCAGCAGCTCGGGCAGGCGGTCGATCTCGTCGGTCAGCATGCGCTCGGTCAGCTCGAGCTCCAGCCACTCGCCCGGCACGCCGGCCGTCTTCAGCACATGGGCGACCGACTTGGAGAAGCTGGCCAGCCGGAACTGCATGCTGGACAGGTTGACGGCGATGGGCACCGGCGCGACGCCGCGCTCGTGCCAGGCACGCGCCTGCCGGGCGGCCTCGTACATGACCCACTCGCCCAGCGGCAGCATCAGCCGATGCCGCTCGGCCACGACGATGAAGGCGTCCGGCGTCAGCAGCCCGCGTTGCGGATGCCGCCAGCGCAGCAGCGCCTCGGCGCCCACCAGTTCTCCGCTGCGCGCGTCGACCTGCGGTTGGTAGAAGAGCACGAACTCGTCGGCCGTCAGCGCCTGGGCGAGCTCGCTCTCCAGCACCAGGTCGGCATAGGCGTTCTCGGCCATCGCCGGCTCGAAGAAGCGGTAGGTCGCGCGGCCGGCGGTCTTGGCCAGGTACATCGCGGTGTCGGCATGCTGCAGCAGGTCCTCGGGCGACTCGCCGTGCTCCGGGTACATCGCCACGCCGATCGACGGCGTCACCGACAGGTCGCGGCCGTCCGCCTGCACCGGCACCTCGACGACGCTGAGCAAGGCGTTCAGCACCGTCTGCACGTCCTTGCGCTGGTGCACGTCCTCCAGCAGCACGACGAACTCGTCGCCGCCGAAGCGTGCCACCAGGTCGCTGCCGCGCAGCCCGCCGCGCAGGCGCTCGGACACGGTGCGCAGCACGCGGTCGCCCTCCAGGTGGCCGAGCGAGTCGTTGACCCGCTTGAAGTTGTCCAGGTCGATGAACAGCAGCGCCGCCCGCCGCGCCGAGCCCTGCGACAGGCGCTCGCGCAGCCGCTCCATGAAGGTCGAGCGGTTCAGCAGGCCGGTCAGCGGGTCGTGCTGCGCCAGGTGCTGGATGCGCGCCAGCGCCTCGAGGTGGGGACGCAGGTCGCGCACGATCGTCATGCGCAGCCGCTCGCCGTTGCGCCACAGCGTGCGGACGATGAATTCGACGTCGATGCGCGCGCCGCTGCGATGCAGGATCGCGGTCGGGTAGCGGGTCTCCTGGCCGGCCGCCATGACCGCGCGCACCGTGTCGATCTGGTCGCCGGCGATCATCGACAGCGCCGGCCGCCCGACCAGTTCGTCGAGCGAGTAACCCACCAGCTCGCACAGCGGCGGATTCACGTCGGTCATGATGCCGTCGCGGTGGAAGACGATGCCCTCCATCGACGCTTCCATGAACTTGGCCAGCCGGTCCTCGGATTCGCGCACCGCCAGTTCGGCCTCGCGGAAGCGGGTGATGTCGGAGATCAGCACGAAGGTCGACTGCACCGCTTCCGCGCCGGGCGGCAGGTAGGGGATCAGGTTGACCTCGATCCAGCGCGGCCGGCCGTCGCGGCGCTCCAGGCGCCGTTCGTAGCTGACGCTGACGCGCTCGTCGAGCACCCGGCGCACATGGGGTTCGATCTCCTGCGCCGCGTCCTCGCCGATGATCTGCGCGAAGGTGCGGCCCAGCACGCTGCCCTCGTCCAGCCCGAAGCTGCGCGCGTACTGGCGGTTGGCGAAACGGCAGGTGCGCGTGGCGGCGTCGAAGACCGCGATCAGCACCGGCACGTTGTCGGCGAGCAGCCGGAACTGCGCCGCCTGGTCCTCGGCGGAGGAAGCCGGGCCTGCCGGCGGCACGGGCGGCACCGGCGCGACCATTCAGGCGCTCCCGCCGCCGGCCTCCGGACGAGCCGGGGATTCGTCCAGCGTCTTCAGCGCCAGGCAGAGGTCTTCCCAGGCGCGCGCCTTGTCGGGCAGGTTGCGCAGCAGGTAGGCCGGGTGGTAGGTGACGATCAGCGGCACGCCCTGGTAGCGATGGACGCGGCCGCGCAGGCGGCCGATCGGCTCCTGGCTGCGCAGCAGCTGCTGCACCGCGAAGCGCCCCATCGCCAGGATGATGCGCGGCTGGATCAGCTCGATCTGCCGCTGCAGGAAGGGCTCGCATTGCGCCAGCTCCGCGGGATCCGGATTGCGGTTGCGCGGCGGGCGGCACTTCAGCGTGTTGGCGATGTAGACCTGCCGCTGCGGCGGGCCCTCGGCGCGCCCCAGGCCGATCGCGCGCAGCATGCTGTCCAGCAGCTGGCCGGCCGCGCCGACGAAGGGCTCACCTTGCAGGTCCTCCTTCTCGCCGGGCGCCTCGCCGACCACCATCCAGTGCGCGCGCTCGTTGCCGACGCCGAAGACGGTGTGCTTGCGGGACTCGCACAGCGCGCAGGCGCGGCATTGCGCGACCTCGTCGCGCAGGCCGGGCCAGTCGAGCCGGGCGATCGTCTCGCGGGCCAGTCCGCGGGCCTGCGCCAGCGCCGCGTCGGCAGCGGCCGCGGCCAGCACGGGAGCGGCCACCGGCGCGGTGCGGGGCGACGGCTCGGACGCGCGACGCGGCGGCGGTTCCGCGACCGCGATCTCGGCGTCCATCGGCGGCACGCGCGTCGCCGGACCGGCGACGGGTGCGCTGGCCGGGACGGCGCGCGGCGGCGCGGCCGCAGCAGGAGCCGCTGTCGCATCAGCCGCCACATTGGCCGGCGAGCCTGCCTCGGCCGCCGCTGGCGGCGTCCACAGCTTGAGGCCCATCGCCTCCAGCATCGCGCGTTGACGATCGGTCCAGCTCATGCGGGGTGCTCCGTCAGGCGCAGCGTCATCAGCAGCGCGTCTTCGCGGCCGTCGGCGCTCGGGTAGTAGCCGCGGCGCAGGCCGCTCTGCACGAAGCCGTAGCGTTCGTACAGCCGGCGCGCGCGGACGTTGCTCTCGCGCACCTCCAGCCAGACCTGGTGGCAGCCGCGCGCCCGCGCCAGCAGCCCCAGCGCGTCGAGCATGCGGCGCGCCAGGCCCTGGCCCTGGCGTTCCGGCGGCACGGTGATGTTGAGCAGGTGCATCTCGTCGATCACCTGCATCGCGAGGAAATAACCGCACAGCCGCGCCTGCTCGTCGCGCATGACGAAGCCGGCATAGCCCGCGGCCATCGAATCGATGAAGTTGCCCCGCGTCCACGGGTGGCTGTAGGCGACGGCCTCGATGGCCATCACCTCGTCCAGGTCGACCGCGCGCAGCGGCTGCAGCGATTGCAGCGACGGCGGCCAGGCCAGGTCCTTGGGCTGGGCGCTCATCGTGGCACCGGTCCCTGCGCCTCGGCCTTGGCGGCCTCGCGCTCGGCGGTCGTCAGCGCGACCTTGTCGCGCACGTAGAGCGGCAGCGCGTGGTCGGCGTCCTCGGCCAAGCCGGCCTCGAAGGCCTGTTGCGCCAGCGCGCCCAGCGCGCGGGCCCGCGAGACGGTCCCCGGCACGCGCAGCGCCGCGCCGGTGTCGAGCTCGAAGGCCTGCAGCGCGGTGCCGGCGACGATCGCCGGCGGCGTCTCGCGCCAGAGCGCGCGCAGCGGTTCGAGGTCGACCAGCGCCGGCTCGAGCCGCGCCGACCAGCGCGCGCCCTCCCAGCGATAACGTCCGAGGTAGATCTGGTTCATGCGGGCGTCCATCGCGACCCACACCTCGAGCGGGGCCGCGTCGCCACCCTGCGGGCGGGCGGCAAGCTGCTGGCGCGCGTCCTCGGCCACCAGCATCAGGCTGTCCAGGGCCAGCACCGGCTTGCCGGCGCCGAAGGCCAGGCCCTGCGCCACCGAGCAGGCGGTGCGCAGCCCGGTGAAGGCGCCGGGGCCGCGGCCGAAGCCGATCGCGTCGACCTGGGTCAGCGCGACGCCGGCCTGCTGGAGCAGCGCCATCGCCTCGGGGACCATCCGCTGGGAGGCCAGGGCCCCGCCATCGGCGTCCACAAAAGCAGCATGGCCCTGGCCCACGAGGGCCAGAGCCATGTGTTCGGTCGAGCTATCCAGGGCCAGCAACACGCTCATGCGGCAAGTGTATCGGCCCCGGACCGCCCGGGGCGGGGCAAGCCCCCGACCGCGTGGGTGCACGCGGTCGAGCG
Source organism: Roseateles sp. 22389 (assembly GCF_052044995.1). Lineage (NCBI taxonomy): Bacteria > Pseudomonadati > Pseudomonadota > Betaproteobacteria > Burkholderiales > Sphaerotilaceae > Roseateles > Roseateles sp. 22389. The sequence goes on along the minus strand of NZ_JBQEOF010000011.1, from coordinate 83,111 downwards.
GCCGGCCGTCAGAACGAGTAGCCCAGCGACATCGTGTAGACCATCGGGCGGAAGTTGATCTTCGTGTGAAGCTCTTCCGTGCCGTTGTTCGTCGTCGTGTACGAGCGCATCTGGCTGCGCACGTCCGCGTAAGCCGCGGTCGCGGTCAGCGACCACTGCTTGGTGTAGTGCACGGTGAAACCCACGTGCGCCGCGGCGCCCCAGGAGTTCTCCAGCGTGATCCGGGTCGGGCCGCCGCTGATCGCGTCGCCGGTCGGGGTGCTGCGCTTCTTCTCGAAGTAGGTGTAGTTCACGCCCACGCCGACGAAGGGCTCCACCTTGGTGAAGTACTCGCCCAGGTGGTAGTTGATGAACACCGTCGGCGGCATCTGGCGCACGACCGCGATCTGGCCGGCGTTCTTGATGACGCCGTTGCCGTAGATCTTGTGCGAGGGCGGGATGCCCAGCGCGATCTCGCCGCTCCAGCTCGGCGCGAAGCGGTAGGTGTAGCCGAAGCCGGTGGTGGTCGCGTCACCGACACGGATCTGCGCGCCCGGAGCGGGGAACTGCTTGGTGCCGCCTTCCAGCGGAGCGGCCTTGCTGTTCACGTCGATGTGGGCCAGGCCCAGGTAGACCGTGTGGGTGCCCACGGCCGTCTCGGCGCTCGCGGCGCCCGCCAGCGCCATCAGCGAGGCGGCCAGGATCAGGGTGATTTTCTTGTTCATGGATGGTGTCTCCGTTCTGGTCGCCGGGGATTACGGCTGGGCAGCCAGGACCGATTGGAAGAAGCCGCGTGCCAGCGCATTGCAGAACGGCGGGACCAGCGTGCCGTGGTAGGCGCCCTGGACCGCGGCCGCGCCGGCCGCACCGCCGCCGTTGGCCGCGGAGGTCGCCGCCTTGGCTTGCGCGAAGCCGCCGGCGATCGTGGCCGCCGTCGTGGCGCCGGCCCACTGCATCGAGGCCGCGCTCTCCAGGTTGGAGGCCGGGAAGGCCTTGCCGCGCGAGGCGAAGTCGGCTTGCGCGTCGGTGGTGTTGAAGAAGAACACCGTCGGGTCGTTGGCGCCACCGCACAGCGCCACCGGCGCCTTCGGCGTCCAGCCCAGCAGCGTGTTGGTCTGCAGCGCCTTGCGGTAGTTGGAGGTCGCGTAGCCGGCGCGGAACGAGTCCGTCAGCAGGCCGCCGGTGCCGAACAGCTTGGTGAAGGTCGGGTCGTTCGGCAGCTTGCCGTCCTGGATCAGCTGCGTGAGGGTCGACTTCGTCGGGAACAGCGTCTCCGCGGTCTTGTCATACGGCGACTGGTACACGTCGGACGGCGACGCGTAGATGTTGCCGTAGGCCTTCTGGTAGCTGGTCAGCATCAGCGGCAGGAACAGCGTCGCGCCGGCGTTGATCGGGCCGGTGGTGGTGATCACGTCGCCGAACTTCACCAGGTTGTACGGGCCGGACATCGGCGCCGCGGCGGTGACGGTGAACTCGGACGCGTAGTCGCGCTCGATCGCCTTCTGCGTGGCCATCGCCACGTGGCCGCCCTGCGAGTAGCCCGCGATCAGCAGCTTGGCCGACGGCTTCACCGCGCTGTCGGCGTTCAGGTAGGTCTTGGCGGCACGCAGGCCGTCGACCATCTCGATCGCCGACTGCTCGGCGTTCAGGTAGGTCGTGTACTGCAGGCCGGAGCGGTCGTAGCCGAGGTAGTTCGGCGCGACGACGATGAAGCCCTGGGCGGCGTAGAAGGCCATCACCAGCGAGCCTTCGGCGTTCTTGTCGACCTGGGCCATGTTGAAGGTCTGGTCGGTCGTCGTGCCGTGGGCATACAGCACCACCGGGCGGTTGCCCGAGCAGGCGGCGCCGGTGCCGGTCGGCACGAACACCGCGGTCGAGGCCATCGCGATCACGCCCTGCGGATCACGCGTCGAGTAGTAGACGTAGCGGATCTCGACGTCGCACTGCGCCGCGCCGGCCAGCGCGCCGATGCCCTTGGCCGCGGTACCCGCGTCGATCTGCGCCTTGGTCACCGGGGTCGTCGAGGCAACGACGCCCAGTTGCACCGCGCCGCGCGCGGGCGGGGGATCGTCGCTCGCAGCGGAGCTGCCGCCACCGCAGGCGCTCAGCATGGCCGCGGCGGCCAGGGTCAGGCTGGCCAGTTTGAATTGGCTGTTCATTCGGACTTCTCCAGGGGTTGTCTCCGTCGTTCACACCGTCCCGGCGATCGCGGTCGGCATTAAATCGAACGGTCGTTCGTTTTTCTCAGGGATCACTGTAAGCGCTCGATACGAGGCGAACGCAAAAGGAAAACCCTGACAGGGGCCAGCATGCCAGCGTCACGGCGCTGCGGGACGCACAACCTGCCCCTGGGCGCGGCGCGGCCGCAACACTTGTGTCATGGCTGTGCGAAAGCGCGGCCGCCTGTTCACGCAGGGCAACAGGCATCGGAATTGCCAAGGTCGACGCGATGCGGACAGCGCGCGGCGCTGGCGTGGGGCCAGGTCTTGAGGCGCCTGTCGAAGGGGGCGTGCGCAGCGCGGTACGACGCGTCGGGGCGGATGGCCGGCGTCGGAGCCGGTCGCCATCGGCGCCCTGGCCGAGGGTCACCCGGCGCCGCGCGCGAATCGCGCGTCAGGGCCGGGTGAACGTGGCGTGAAGAATGGAAGGCGCCGGCATCCCGCCGGCGCGGCACGGCGTCAGAACGGGTTGTTCGACGCGCGCGTGGCGGCCTGCGAGCCCATCTGCGAATGCATCAGCGGCCCGATCAGCCGATCGCTCGCCCACATGTGGGACGTGGCCGTGGCGTTGGCGACCAGCGTCTTGTCGGTGCACACCGGCGGCAGCGAGGTCGCCAGGCAGGCGGCGTCGGTCGAGTTGGACGCGCCGTAGATCGACGGGAACCGGCTCATCGTGCCCATCAGCTCGTCGGTCAGGATGAGGCCGATGTAGTGGCCGTCGTTGCGGATCTTCAGGCGCAGGCCGGCGTTGAAGCGGCGCGAGAGCTCGGTCAGCAGCGCGGCGCGGTCGGTGTCGGCGTTGGCGGCCTTTTCCTTGAGCGCGAACGGCGACAGGCCCATGTCCTGCGTGGTCGACAGGATGATGCGGCCGTCGGCGTCGACGATGCGGTTGACCTGCGCGGCCAGTTGCTCGCCGCGCGCCTGCGCCGCGTTGCCCAGCGTGCCGGCGTCCTGCGCCGGGTACTGCGCGTAGAGCTCCAGCACGTCGTTGGCGCCCGCCAGCACGGTCACCAGGTCCTTGTTGTTGAAGCCGTCGAGCGCGAACTGGCGATCGATCTGCGCGGCGACGTCGGCGACCTTGGCGCCGGCCGCGGCATACATGCGGCCGGTCGGCGTGGCGAGCTTGTCGGCGTTGCACTCGCCGAACACCAGGCCGAAGAAGGTGGCCAGCGACTGGGTCCAGACCGGATTCAGGCCGCAGGTGACCGCGCCGGTGGTCGTGTCGGTGCCGTTGATGGAGTACTTGCTGCCATCGCTGCGCAGCGCGCTGGCCTCGTCACCGAAGGCAATGATCCGCGTCGGACGGAAGGGGTCGATCTGCTGGCCGCCGCCGCCGCAGGCCGCCAGCATCGCGGTCGCACCCAGCAGCACGGCCAGGTGGCGCTTCAGACTCTTCATGAACTCTCCAAATCTCGAAAACTCAGCGGGGCGAAAAGGCCGCCGCCGCGCGGGACAAGCGGTCCCGCACCCCATCCCAGGCAGCCTCCTGCGGAGGCGCCTCGATCCAGATCTCGGTCGCGCCGGCCGCGTCCAGCTCGCGCAGGACGGCGAACAGCTGCCGCGCCGCGGCCCGCGCCTGCGCGGGCATCGCCCGCTGCAGCGCTGGCGCCACGCCCGTCCCTGCGAAGGACGTGCGGGAATATACCGCCAGCCCCGCCGGGCACCCGCCCGCCAGGGCGTCGCGCAGCGCGTCGGTCGACATCAGCCGCACCGTCGCGTGCGGCGCATAGTGCGCCGCGAGTGTGCCCGAGGCCCGTGGCGCCTGGGCGTCGGGCGCGTGTAAAGCCATGCCGGCCGCGGCCTCCAGCTGCGCCGGCGTCAGTACGCCGGGCCGCAGCAGCACCAGGCCGCCGCGGCTGACGTCGACGATGGTCGATTCGATGCCGACCTCGCAGGGTCCGCCGTCGAGCACGGTCAGGCCCGGCTCGAATTCACCGGCGACATGCGCGGCGGTGGTGGGGCTGACGCGGCCGAAGCGGTTGGCGCTGGGCGCGGCCAGGCCTTCGACGCCCAGCGCGCGGCACTGCGCCATCAGCGCGCGGAAGACCGGATGCGACGGGCAGCGCAGCCCGACCGACTCCTGCCCGCCGGCCGCCGCCGCGGCGATGCCGGGCACGCGCCGCACGATCAGCGTCAGCGGACCGGGCCAGAAGGCCTCGATCAGCCGGTGCGCGACCGGGGGCAGGTCCTGCGCGAACACGCGCGCGCCCTGCTCGTCGAGCACATGGACGATCAGCGGATGGTCGCTGGGACGGCCCTTGGCCGCGAAGATCTTCGCCACCGCGTCGTCGCGGTCGGCGCGCGCGGCCAGGCCGTAGACGGTCTCGGTCGGCACGCCGGCCAGCTCGCCGGCGGCGAGCACCCGCGCCGTCTCGCGCACCGCCTCGGGCGACTGACCGTCGAGCACCGTCACGCCCGCCTCCGTCACCACGTGTCCGGCAGGCCGAGGAGCGCGCAGGCGCGGCGCGCGTGCTCGCGCGCTTCCCCGGCGGTGGCGCCGATCACGTTCAGGTGGCCCATCTTGCGGCCCGGGCGCGCCTGCGCCTTGCCGTACAGGTGCAGCTCGGCGCCGGGCAGCGCCAGCACGCCGGCCCAGTCGGGCGCGCGTTCGCGGCCGGCGGCGTCGAACCACAGGTCGCCCAGCAGGTTCAGCATGACCACCGGCGAATGCAGGCGCGGCTCGCGCAGCGGCAGGCCGGCCATCGCGCGGACCTGCATCTCGAACTGCGACAGGTCGCAGGCGTTCATCGTGTAATGGCCGGAGTTGTGCGGCCGCGGCGCCATCTCGTTGACCACCAGGCGACCGTCCTTCAAGACGAAGAACTCGACGCACAGCACGCCGACGTAACCCATGCCGGTCGCGATCGCCGCGGCGGAACGGCGTGCCTGCGCCTGCAGCGCGGCATCGACGTCCGGCGCCGGCACCTCGGTCACCGCCAGGATGCCGTCGCGGTGCAGGTTCTGCTGGACCGGATAGGTGACGACCTCGCCGCCCGCGCCGCGCACGACCAGCACGCTCAGCTCCAGTGCCAGCGGCAGCATCTGCTCGAGCACGCAGTCGACGCGGCCGAGTTCGTCGAAGGCGGCGGCCAGTTGCGCGCGGTCGGCCACGCGGCGCTGGCCCTTGCCGTCGTAGCCCAGGCGGGCGGTCTTCAGGATGCCCGGCAGCAGCGCGTCCGGCACGGCGGCCAGGTCGGCCGGCGCGCGCAGCACCGCATAGGGCGCGCAGGCGACGCCGCTGGCGTCGAAGTGGGCCTTCTCGCGCGCCCGGTCCTGGCAGATGGCCACCGCCGAAGCGCCCGGCGCGACCACGCGGGTGCGCGCCAGCTGCTCCAGCGCGCGGGCCGGGACGTTCTCGAATTCCGTGGTGATCGCGTCGCAGCGGCGGGCCAGTTCCTCGAGCGCGGCGGCGTCCAGGTAGTCCGCCTTCAGATGGTCCTGCGCGACCGCGCCGGCGGGGCTGGCCGCATCCGGGTCCAGCACGACGCAGCGGTAGCCCAGCGCCTGCGCGGCATGGACGAACATGCGGCCCAGTTGGCCGCCTCCCAGCACGCCCAGCGTGGCGGCGCCCGGCAGCAGCGGCATCAGCGCAGCTCCTCGGTCATCGCGGTCGCGGCGGCGGTCTGTCGCTGGCGGAACGCGTCGAGCCGGTCGCGCAGCGCGGGATTGTCCCGGGCCAGCACGGCCACGGCGAACAGGGCCGCGTTGCCCGCGCCCGCGGTGCCGATCGCGAAGGTCGCCACCGGGATGCCCTTGGGCATCTGCACGATCGAGTGCAGCGAGTCCACGCCCTGCAGGTGGCGGCTCGCCACCGGCACGCCCAGCACCGGCACCAGCGTCTTGGCCGCCAGCATGCCCGGCAGGTGGGCGGCGCCGCCGGCGCCCGCGATGATGGCCTTCAGGCCGCGGGCCTCGGCCTGCTCGGCGTAGCGGAACATCTCGTCGGGCATGCGATGGGCCGAAACCACCCGCGCCTCGAACGGCACGCCGAACTCGGTGAGAATGTCGGCGGCGTGTTTCATGGTCTCCCAGTCACTGCTGGAGCCCATGACCACGCCGATGACGGGGGCGATGTCGGGAGTGGTGGCGCTGCTCACGGGTCGGTCCTCGATCTGTCAAATCGTGAAACCTTGAATTGTAGGCGGGCAGCCTCAGGTGCCGTTCTTGCCGCCTGGCGAGCGTCGCCGGCCTGTTCCGTCCTCCCCCACCATGACCGACATCACCCTCCAAAACTTCGAAGCCGACCTGCTGCAGGCGTCCATGCAGCAACCGGTGCTGCTGGACATCTGGGCCCCGTGGTGCGGCCCCTGCCGCACGCTCGGCCCGATGCTGGAGAAGCTGGAGGTGGCCTATGCCGGCCGCTGGAAGCTGGCCAAGCTCAACAGCGACGACCAGCCCGAGATCGCGACCCAGCTGAGCCAGGCCTTCGGCGTGCGCTCGATCCCGTTCTGCGTGATGTTCGTCGGCGGCCAGCCCGTGGACGGGTTCGTCGGCGCGATCCCCGAGGTGCAGATCCGCGAGTTCCTGGACCGCCACGTCCCCACCGGCGAGGCGCTCGAGGCCGAGGAGGACCTGGCCGAGGCGCAGGCGCTGCTGGAGGAAGGCGATGCCGACGGCGCGCTGCAGAAGCTGCAGGCGGCGGTGCAGGCCGATCCCTCGAACGAGGTGGCGCGTTTCGACCTGATCCGCGCGCTGCTCGAGGACGACCAGCTGGAGCACGCCAAGGCCGCCTTCGCGCCGGTGGCGCACCTGGCCGCGGACACGATCACCCCGCATGCGCGCTTCCAGGCGCTGGCCGCCTGGATCGCGGCGGCGGAACGCGCCGAGCAGGGCCTGGACCCGGCGGCGCTGCAGTCGGCCATCGCCGCCAACAAGCGCGATTTCGAGGCGCGCTTCGCGCTGGCGCAGGGGCTCTTCGCCGGCCGCGACTTCACCGGCGCGATGGACGAGCTGCTGGAAATCATCATGCGCGACAAGACCTGGAACGAGCAGCTCGCGCGCAAGACCTATGTCGCGATCCTCGAGATCATGACCAAGCCCGCCCAGCCGGCGCATGGCGCCGCGGCCCCGCAGGCCGGCGCGGGCGGCCTGCAGCTGTCCGGCCCGAGCGTCGTGGCGCCGGCGGATCCGCTGGTGGACCAGTACCGCCGCAAGCTGAGCATGGCGCTGTTCTGAGCAGCGACCCGCCCGTCCGCGACAACGCCCCGCAGAGTTCCGGGGCGTTTTTTTTATGACGGTTTGAAGATTCATTTGTGATGTGGCGGATCGCCTGCGGCGCGCGTGCCGGCGCTGCGGGTGGTCGCTGCTTGTCGTCGTTCTGTCGCGCTTGCTGGTGACAGTGCGGGGCTTTCGGATTTCCCGATTCCTCCCCTCACCGCACGCGACCGATGAAGCACCCGATGCCCACCGCCCTGGTCCTGGCCCTGAGCCTGGCCCATGCCGTCCCCGCCGCCGCCCAGTCCGCGACGTCCACCCCCGCCCCGCTGCCAGCCGACACCGCCAGGACCGAGGCCACCACCACCGCCGGCGGCGAGCGCTCCGAGCTCGAACGCGTCACCGTCTCGGTCGGCCGCGGCCAGCTGCGCTCGGTGCAGAGCCTGACCCAGGCGGAGTTCGACAACGCCCCGGCCGGCAGCAGCCCGCTGGCGACGGTCGCGCGCCTGCCGGGCGTGAACTTCCAGTCCGCCGACGGCCTGGGCAACTACGAGTGGTCCACGCGCTTCACCGTGCGCGGCTTCTCGCAGAACCAGCTCGGCTTCACCCTCGACGACGTGCCGCTGGGCGACATGTCCTACGGCAACTTCAACGGCCTGCACATCAGCCGCGCGATCTCGAGCGAGAACGTCGGCCGCGCCTCGCTGTCGCAGGGCGCGGGCGCGCTGGAGGCGGCGTCCTCGAGCAACCTGGGCGGCACGCTGCAGTTCTATTCGAACGACCCGACCGGCCAGTTCGGTTTCCGCGCCTCGCAGACGCTGGGCAGCGACTCGGCCACCCGCACCTTCCTGCGCGTGGACAGCGGCGCCTCCTCGCTGGGCCAGGTCTACCTGAGCTACACGAACCAGGACGCCGACAAGTGGAAGGGCTCCGGCCAGCAGAAGCTGGAGCAGTGGAACTTCAAGTGGGTGAAGGCCGTCGGCGACAGCCGCCTGTCCGCCTTCCTCAACACCTCGCGGCGCCGCGAGGTCGACTATCAAGACCTGTCGCTGGACCTGATCAAACGCCGCGGCGACACGCTGGACAACTTCTATCCGGACTTCGCCGCCGCGGTGAACGCCGCCAACACGCTGTGCCAGCCGAGCAACTACGTCGCCGCCTGCGATGACCAGTACTACGCCGGCGCGGGCCTGCGCAACGACGAACTGGCCGGCGCCACCGCCGACCTGCGCCTGGCCACGAACGCGACCTGGAAGACCACCGCGTACTACCACCACAACAAGGGCATGGGCCTGTGGTTCACGCCGTACAACGCGACGCCGGCGCTGAAGGACGCGCAGGGCAACGACATCGCGGGCACCGGCTCCCCGATCGCCGAGCGCACCACCGAGTACGGCATCCACCGCTGGGGCGTGGTCTCCAACGCCGAGATGGACCTGGGCGAGCACCTGCTCAAGGCCGGCGTCTGGTTCGAGGACAACGACTTCGATCAGGCGCGCCGCTTCTACGCGGTGCGCCCGAATGCGCTGCCCAGCGTCTACCAGTTCCCGACCAACCCGATGTCCACGCAGTGGCAGTACGGGTTCAACACCAAGACCACGCAGTTCTCGCTGTCCGACACCTGGTCGGTGACCAAGGACCTGACCGTGGGCGCCGGCTTCAAGTCGCTCAAGGTCAAGATCGACGGCAACCGCGAGGTCGGCAACGACATGCCCTCGGGCTCGATCACGGCGCAGAAGAACTTCCTGCCGCAGCTGGGCATCAACTACCGCCTGTCGGCCAGCAACGAGCTCTACGGCACCATCGCCCGCAACATGCGCGCGTATCAGGGCGCAGCCACCGGCACCTCGCCGTTCGCGACCAACGCCGTCGGCTTCGACGCGATCAAGGGCAGCCTCAAGCCCGAGACCTCCGACACCATCGAGGCGGGCTGGCGCACCAGCGGCCGCGGCTACGAGGGCTCGGTCAGCGCCTATCTCGTCAACTTCAAAGACCGACTGCTGAGCGTGCAGAGCGGCTCCGGCATCCAGGGCAATCCGGTGGTGCTGTCCAACGTCGGCGACGTGCGCGCCACCGGCGTGGAAGGCGCGCTGTCGTTCCGTCTGGCGCCGACGCTCACCTGGTACAACAGCGTGAGCCTGTCCAAGTCGACCTACCGCGACGACGTCGTCAGCGGCGGCACGCCGGTGGCGATCCGCGGCAAGCGCGTGGCCGACGCGCCCGACACCATGGTCAAGTCGCAGCTCGGCTACGACGACGGCGCGCTGTTCGGCACGATCGGCGTGGACTACATGTCCAAGCGCTACTACTCGTACACCAACGACGCCTCGGTGCCGGACCGCACGCTGGTCAACCTCAGCGCCGGCTACAGGATGAAGAACGTCCCGATGCTGCGCGAACTGAGCCTGCAGGCCAGCGTGAGCAACGTCTTCGACAAGCACTACATCTCGACCATCGGCTCCAACGGCTTCACCAACAGCGACCCGACCGGCACCTACGCCACGCTGCTGCCGGGCGCGCCGCGGCAGTTCTCCCTGACGCTGACCGGCAAGTTCTGACGCCATGCCGCATGACGACGATGTGCTGAAGGCCGGCGCGGCCGGCGCCGCGCGGCTGACGCGCCGCCGCCTGCTCGCGAGGTCGCTGGCGGGCTCGCTGGCGGCGCCGATCGCGGCGCCGCTGGTGAGCGGTCCGCTGGCCGGCTGCGCGACCGAGGTCGCGCGCCCGCAGGCCTCCGCCTCCGCGGGCGCCCCAGCCGATGCGACGACGCCGCCGCGTTTTCGCGTCGCCTTCGGCTCCTGCGCGAAGCAGTCCAAGCCGCAACCGATCTGGCGCGCCATCGGCGAGGCGAGGCCCGACCTGTTCGTCTTCCTCGGCGACAACCTCTATGCCGACGCCCGCGACGAGGCCACGCTGCGCCAGCGCTACGCCGAGTTCATGGCGGTGGAGCCGCTGCAGGCCTTCCGGCGCTCGACGCCGCACCTGGCGATCTGGGACGACCACGACTTCGGCGATGACGACGAAGGCGCGGACTATCCGCTCAAGCAGCTGTCGCAGCAGCTGTTCTGCGATGCCTGGGGCGAGCCGGTGGACTCGCCGCGCCGGCGCGCCGACGGCATCTACACGAGCCAGGTCTTCGAGGCCTTCGGCCGGCGCATCCAGGTGATCCTGCCGGACCTGCGCTTCAACCGCACGATGCTGACGGCGGATCCCTCGCTGAAGTCGAGCTACGCCGCGATGGTGCTGCGGGCCAAGCTCAGCGGCCAGCCGATGACCGGCTGGTATGTGCCCGACCCGCGGCCGGAGGCGACGATCCTCGGCGAGGCGCAATGGCAATGGCTGGAAGCGCAGCTGCGCGTGCCGGCGGACGTGCGGCTGATCGGCTCCAGCGTGCAGTTCGCGGCCGACGGCAGCGGCTGGGAATGCTGGGCCAACTTCCCGCGCGAGCGGGCCCGGCTGATCGAGCTGATCCGCGCCACCGGCGCCGAGGGTGTGGTGTTCCTCAGCGGCGACATGCACTACGCGGAGCTCTCCAGCGTCGAGGTCGATGGCGGCTACCCGCTGTGGGACGCGACCTCGAGCGGCCTCACCGAGGTCTGGGACATTCCCACGCCCAACCGCAACCGGCGCTCGGCGGTGATGGCGGAAGTGAACTTCGGCGTGGTGGACATCGAGCCTGTCACCGAAGGAGAGGATGATCTGCGACTTCGCCTCGCGCTGTGCGACGTGAATGGAAAGGCCAAGGTGACGAAGGACCTGCTGCTGTCGGACCTGCGTCGCCCGGCCAAGGAGAAGACCGCATGACCCTGTCCCGACGCGCCGTGCTCCGGACCCTGCCCGCCCTGTGCGGGCCTTTTGCCCTGGACGCCCTGGCCCAGGGCGGCATGCCGGCGACGCCGGCGCTCGACGCGCTGATGACCGCGGCGCGCAAGGAGGGCCGCGTTCACAGCCTGGGCATGCCCGACGACTGGGCCAACTGGCGCGCCACCTGGGCCGATCTGCAGCGGCTCTACGCGCTGGCCCATGTCGACACCGACATGAGCAGCGCCGAGGAGATCGCCAAGATCGAGGCCGAGAAAGGCAACGCGAGCGCCGACATCGGCGACGTGGGCTTCGAGTTCGGCGCGATCGCGAAGGCGCGTGGCCTCACGCAGGCCTACCAGCCGACGACCTGGGCGCAGGTGCCGGACTGGGCCAAGGATCCCGAAGGCCACTGGGCGCTGGCCTACACCGGCACGATCGCGTTCGCGGTGAACCGCCGGCGGCTCAAGGACGTGCCGCGCAGCTGGCAGGCGCTGTTCGCGTCGAAGGCGCGCGTGATGATCGGCGAGGTCGGCCGCGCGGCGCAGTCCAACGCGGCGGTGCTGGCGGCGGCGGTGGCGCTGGGCGGGGACGAGACACGCCTGCAGCCGGCGCTGGCCGCCTTCGCGCAGCTGGCCAAGGACCGGCGCCTGATCGGCACCAACGCCACGCCGGCGCTGATGGAGCGCGCCGAGGCCGACGTCTTCCTGCTCTGGGATTTCAACGCGCTGTCCTACCGCGCCAAGCTACCCAACGCGGCGGACTACGAGGTGCTGATCCCCTCGGACGGCTCGGTGACCAGCGGCTACACGACGATCATCAACCGCTGGGCACCGCATCCGAACGCCGCGATGCTGGCGCGCGAGTACATCTTCAGCGACGCCGGGCAGATGAACCTGGCGCGCGGCCATGCGCGGCCGATCCGCGTCGCGCATCTGAAGCTGCCGCCGGACCTCAAGGCGCTGCTGGTGCCGGAGGCCCAGTACGCGAAGGCGCGCGCGCTCAAGCCGGCGGTGTGGACCGAGGAAGTGAAGAAGCTGCCGCGCGCTTGGCAGCGCGAGGTGCTGGGAGCGGCGCGATGAGCGAGCCGGTCGAGGGACGCGTGCCCACTGCCGCTTCACGGCGGCTGGTCGTGCTGCTGGCCGACGGCCTGCGCGCCGACACGGCGCACGACTACATGGGTTATCTGCAGGCGCTGAACGAGGCGGGCCGCGCGCAATGGCGCTCGCTGCGCAGTGAGTTGCCCAGCCTCTCGCGCCCGCTCTACGCGACGGTGATCAACGGCGAGACGCCGCTGACGCACGGCATCCTGGGCAATGGTCAAGCCGGTCAGCGGCTGGCGCGCCACCTGTTCCATTCGCTGGACGCGCATGAGGTGCCGGCAGCCGTGGCCGCCTACCACTGGTTCTACGAGCTGCTGGCCGGCGAGGTCTTCGACCCGCTGCGCCATCGCGACGCGGTGCCCGCGGGCTGCGGCATCGCCGCCGCGCGCTGGTACTGGGAGGACGACTACCCCGACAGCCACCTGCTGGCCGACGCCGAGGCGCTGCGCCGCGCGCATCTGCCGCTGGAGGGGCCGTCCCTGCTGTTCATCCATCCGATGGGTCCGGACCTCGCGGGCCATCTGCATGGCGGCGAATCCACGCAGTATTCGATGAGCGCGCGCAAGCTCGACATGCTGCTGGCACAGTTGCTGCCGCGCTGGCACGCGGCGGGTTTCGATCTGCTGCTGACCAGCGACCACGGCATGCACGCGGACCGCATGCATGGCGGCCCGCTGCCCGTCGAGCGCGAGGTGCCGCTGGTCTGGGCGCCGCATGACGGCGCGGCCGACCTCCCGCTGCCCGAGCGGCAGACCGAGGTCGCCGGCTGGATCCTCGAGCGGCTCGGCCTGGGCGGACGCGACGGCCGCGCGCATCGCGAGGACCCCGCCGCATGACGCTGAACGCGGGCAGCGCCTGGCGTTGCGCCTGGCCCTTGCTGCTGCTCACCGGCCTGGCGCTGGTCCTGCCCTTCGGCTGGCGCGCGGTGTCGGTGCTCGGCGCCTGCCTGGGCCGCGGCGACGGCTGCGCCCTCGGCGAGCTGACCGCCGACAGCTATTACCTCGATGCCGCCTGGAACACCTGGTGGCTGAGCAGCGCGTCGGCGTTGATCGGGCTGGTCATCGGCACGGGCGCGGCGATCGCGCTGCTGCGCCTGCCGCGGCTGGAACGCCCCGTGACGCTGCTGGCCAGCCTGGGCTCCAACTTCTCCGGCGTGCCGCTGTCGGTGGCCTTGCTGCTGCTCTTCGGCGCGCAGGGCGTGGTGACCGGCTCGCTGCAGGCGCTGGGGCTGTCGCCCTGGGTCGACCTGCAGGGACTGGGCGGGCTGCTGCTCGCCTACGTCTGCTTCCAGGCACCGCTGGCGGCCCTGCTGCTCGTCGCGCCGGTGCGGATGCTCGATGCGACATTGGCCGACGCAGCCGCCACCTTGGGCGCCAGCCCGGCGATGTACTGGCGGCGGGTCGGCCTGCCGCTGCTGCTGCCCAGCCTGGTCGAGGTCTTCGGCCTGCTCTTCGCCAACGCGGCCGCGGCCTTCGCCACGCCCTTCGCGCTCAGCGGCACGGCGGCGCATGTGCTGGCGGTGCGCATCGCCGCGCTGGTCAGCGGCGACATCTTCGCGCAGCCGGAGTTGTCCGCGCTGCTCGCGCTGCTGCTGTTCGCGATGCTGGCCGTCGTGATCGGGCTGACGCGCGGCATCGCCGCCCACCTGCGCCGCAAGCCCGGCGATCCCTCACGCCCAGCCCTGCCCGGAGGATCGGCATGAGCGCCGCGGCATCAGGGAGCTCGCCGGCCCGCGCGCCCTCGCGCTCACGGCTGCGATCGTTTCGTCCGAGCTTCCCGGGTCTCGCGCTCGCAGCGCTGCTCGTCGTGGTGCTGGTGCCGATGCTCGCGCTGCTGCTCTACGGCGCGAGCACGCGCTGGGATCGTCACTGGTGGCCGGAGGGCCCCACGCTGCGCTGGATGGCCGAGGCGGCCCTCGACCCGCGCGTGCAGGGCGCGGTGCTGCGCACCGCGGTGCTCGCGCTGGCCAGCGCGGCGCTCGCGCTGGTCTGCGGCGCGATGGCGACGATCCCGGCGGCCATCGCCGCGCAGCTCGATGCTGTCGACGGCACCGCGCGCACGGCCCGGCTCACACGGCTGCTGGACCTGCTCGCGCTGCTGCCCTTCGCGATCGCGCCGGTGGTGATCGCAATCAGCGCGCTGGAGCTGTTCGTCGGTCAATGGGGCGGCTGGCTGCCGCTGCCGCTGGTGTACGTCGCGGTCGTGGCGCCGACGCTGTTTCCGCTGGTGCACAAGACCTTGCAATCGGCGCTCGCGCAGCTCCAGGCCGCGGCGCTGATCGAGGCCGGCCGCACGCTCGGCGCCAGCGACGGCCACACACTGCGCCGCGTGCTGCTGCCGATGCTGGCGCCCGCGCTGCTGGCCGCCTTCCTGCTGGCCTGGGTCACGGCCGCGATGGAATTCGCCATCGCCAACCTGCTGCTGGGCGGTCAGCTGGAACTGCTGCAGCCCCTGATGAACAGCCTGCGCAATGCCAACGGTCATCAAGCCGCGGCGCTGATGGTGATGACCTTCGCCGGCGTCGGCGCGGTCGTGGTGGCCATTTCAAGACTCTCTCGCCGATGGACCTGATGCCCCAACTTTCCATTCGTGATGCGCGCCTGGCCCTGGGCGGCCGGCCGGTGCTGCGCGGCATCGACCTGTCGCTGGCGCGCGGCGAGGTGGTCGCGCTGCTGGGCGCCTCGGGCTGCGGAAAGACGACGCTGCTGCGCGCGATCGCCGGGCTGCAGCGACTCGATGCCGGCACGCTCACGATGAGCGGACAGCAGGTGCAGTCGCTACCGCCGCAGCAACGCGACATCGGCATGGTCTTCCAGCATTACGCGCTGTTCCCCAACCTGACGGTGCGCGAGAACATCCGCTTTGGTCCGCTCGCCCGGGGCGAGGAGCCAGCGGTGGCCGATGCCCGCGCCGAGGAGCTGCTGGCGCTGGTCGAGCTGCAGGCGCTCGCCGACCGGCTGCCGCCGGCCCTGTCGGGCGGCCAGCGGCAACGCGTGGCCCTGGCGCGGGCGTTGGCGACGCAGCCCATGCTGCTGCTGATGGACGAGCCCTTCTCCGCGCTCGACGAGCATTTCCGCCTGCCGCTGCGGCGGCAGTTCCGCCAGCTGCAGCGGGCGCTGGGCCAGAGCTGCGTGATCGTGACCCACGACCGCGAGGAAGCCTTCGAGATCGCCGACCGCGTCGCGGTCATGGTCGACGGCGTCATCGCGCAATGCGCATCGCCGCGCGAGCTGCGCCGCGCGCCGGCCAACCGGCGCGTGGCCGATTTCCTGGGCCTGTTCAACAGGCTGGACGCACGCACGCTCGATGGCGCCTGGCGGCGCGACAGCGGCCATTGGATCGCGCCGGTGGACGCGCTCATGTTGTCGGAAGCGACCGATGCCCATCCCGTGGATCCGCCCCGCGATGGGCTGCACTTGCGCGCGTCCGTGCGCGCGAGTTACCCGGGGCAGCAGCGTGTCACCTGCGAGCTCGAAGGCCCGAACGGCCAGGGGCTGACGCTATGGCGCGGGCATGAGGACCCCGACCTCGCGCCCGGCAGCGAAGTGCCGCTCACGATCGCCGAAGCGGCGCTGCGCTGGATCGACGACTAGTCGGCGGGCATTCGCCTCACCTCGCAAGCGCCTGGACAGGCGGCCGCCCTTTGCGATTCGCTCCCGCCGTCGGCCACGGGCGGGCGCCTGGAGTTCAGCTTGACGGCGCCAGGTCCGCCGGAGTCCGGGCCGGTGCCAAGGCCAGCAGCTTCTCGCCCATCCGCGCGAAACGCGCGCTCGGCAGCGCCGCGAATTCCGCGCGCGACATCCACCGCACGCCCTTCACCTCCGCCAATTCCGGCTGCACCGGCTGCGTGGAATCGGCCGCGAAAAGATAGATGAAGTCGTGGTGGACATGGTCGCCCTCGCCCTTCGCGGGGTTGGCGCGGATCGCGTGCGACTCGACATCGAACGGGAGCTCGCTCTCCGCGCCCGCCGGCCACGGCGCAAAGCGCTCCACACCGGTTTCCTCCCGGACCTCCCGCGCCGCCGACACGTCCAGCCGATCGATGCCTTCGTGATGCCCGCCCGGCTGCAGCCAGCGGTCGAGCACCTTGTGGTGGATCATCAGCACCTTGTCGGCGCGCGCGTCGTAGACGATGCCGCTCGTGGTCACATGCCCGCGCATGTTGGCGCGGGCGAAGACGTCGGCAGGATCTTCCAGCAATTGCGCCATCAGCGCGCCGAGCTCCTCACGCTCCTGCGGATGCACCTCCAGGTAGCGGTTCAGTTGATCGAGCGCGTGGGCGCGCAGGTCCGATGCGGTCATATGGAGCGGCAAAGCGGTGCAGTGAGCAGACCCACATTCTGTTGCCATGTCGTCCCATCGCAGCGAAGCGGTTCGCCCCCGCAAGCACCCCGCCTCGGGAACGGGTTTTGCCTTGAGCCCTGACCCCGTCCCGAGCAACATCGCCAGAACGACGAAGAAGGAGGACTCGATGGACGCCGCCTCGCTCAAACTCGGTCTCGTCGGCAATTGCGCCGTCAGCGCGCTGATCGATGACCGCGCCCGCGTCGTGTGGTGCTGCGCGCCACGCTTCGACGGCGATCCGGTGTTCCACGCGCTGATCGACTCGCCCGACGGCATCGGCCTGGACGGCACCTTCCAGGTCGTGCTCGAGGACTTCGCCCGCAGCGAGCAGTCCTACGACCATGGCACCGCGGTCCTGCGCACCCGGCTGTACGACTCCCACGGCAATGCGATCGAGATCACCGATTTCATGCCGCGCTTCTTCCTCAACGACCGACCCTACCGGCCGATGATGCTGGTGCGCCGGATGCGGCCGCTGCAGGGCCATCCGCGCATCCGCGTCGTGCTGCGGCCGGTCATCCAGTGGGGCTCGGCGCATCCGGCGCGCACGCGCGGCAGCAACCACCTGCGCTTCGTCGGCCCGGAAGGCACCATCCGCCTGACCACCAACGCGCCGCTCACCTACGTCCAGGAAGAGACCGCCTTCGCGCTGGACATGCCGATGAGCTTCATCTTCGGCCCCGACGAGACGCTGGACCGCGCCGTCGAGGACACCGCGCGGCTGCTCGAGGAAAAGACCATCAGCTACTGGCGCGACTGGACGCGCCGCCTGGCCATCCCGCTGGAGTGGCAGGAGGCGGTGATCCGCGCGGCGATCACGCTGAAGATGTGCCTCTACGAGGAGACCGGCGCCATCGTCGCCGCGATGACGACCAGCGTGCCGGAGGCGCCCCACACGCAGCGCAACTGGGACTACCGCTACTGCTGGCTGCGCGATGCCTTCTTCGTCGTGCGCGCGCTCAACAGCCTGTCCGAGACCGGCACGATGGAGGACTACCTGCGCTGGATGCGCAACATCATCGGCCAGTCCCAGGACGGCCACGTGCAGCCGCTCTACGGCATCGGGCTGGAGGCCAAGCTCACCGAGTACCTGGTGCCGCACCTGCGCGGCTACCGCGGCATGGGCCCGGTGCGCGCGGGCAACCAGGCCTTCGAGCACTTCCAGCACGACGTCTACGGCAACATCGTCCTGGGCTCGGCGCAGGCCTTCTTCGATCACCGGCTGCACCAGCGCGCCGGCATCGACGAGTTCGCGCTGCTCGAGCGCGCCGGCGAGCAGGCCTTCGCGATCCACGACAAGCCCGATGCCAGCATGTGGGAGCTGCGCACGCGCGCCCGGGTCCACACCTCGTCGGTGCTCATGAACTGGGCCGCCTGCGATCGCCTGGCCAAGATCGCGCGCGTGCTCGGCCTGCCGCAGCGCGTGGCGCTCTGGCAGGAGCGGGCCGACCTGATCAAGCGCAAGATCCTGGACCACGCCTGGAGCGAGCATCGCCAGGCTTTCGTCGAGAGCTTCGGCGGCAAGGACCTGGACGCCAGCGTGCTGCTGATGACGGAGGTGGGCTTCATCGACCCGCGCGACCCGCGCTTCGTGAAGACCGTCGACGCGCTCGAGGCCACGCTGTGCGACGGCCCCTACATGCGCCGCTACGAGGCGCCCGACGATTTCGGCAAGCCCGAGACCTCGTTCAACATCTGCGCGTTCTGGCGCATCGATGCCCTCGCCCGCATCGGCCGCTACGGCCAGGCGCGCGAGCTCTTCGAAGCGCTGCTCGCCTCGCGCAACCACCTCGGCCTGCTGTCCGAGGACACCCATCCGGTCACCGGCGAGCTGTGGGGCAACTTCCCGCAGACCTACTCGATGGTGGGGATCATCAATGGCGCGATGCGGCTCTCGCGGCCGTGGGATTCGGAGATCTGAATCGCGCGACGCGACGCCGCCTCAGGTCAGCAGCACGCGCCGCCCGAGCGCGGCGAGCGGCCGCTCCACCGCGCGCTGTAGCGCCGGGCCCAGCATCAGCGGCTTGAGCGTCATGCGCACCGCGAGGTCCATCGGCAGGTGCGCGCCGACCAGTGCGATCGCTTCGCGCGCAAGCGCATCGGCCTGCGCGATCGGTGCCGGGCCGCCATCCGGCGCGCCGCTGCGCAGGCGCCCGTTCACCGCGTGCCGCAGCGCGATCGACGCGTCCTCCTTGCGCAGCTCGAGCGCGCGCCGCACCAGCGCGGTGAGCACGCGGCCGCGATGCAGGCCCTCGATGCCGCGGTACTTCATGAAGTAGGACAGGAAGTGCTTGTAATGCCGCACCTCGTCGCAGCGGATGCGCCAGAACAGGTCACGCAGCACCGGCTCGTCGCAGGCCTCGTGCAGCGCCTGGTAATACGTCGTCGTCCCCATCTCGACGATGCAGCGCGCCACCATCTCCTGGCCACGTGTCGGCTCCAGCTGATCCATCGTGCACAGCCGCGAATACTCCTCGAAGAAGGCGGCGTAGGCGGATGCCCAGTCGAAGCCCGGCCACACCGCCTCCACATAGGCCCGCAGCGCGGCACCGTGCTGCAGCTCCTCGGGTTCCCAGTGGTCGCGCAGCCAGGCGGCGACCTCGGGGTCATCGTCGAAACGCTCGATCAGGTTGCGGGTGTAGGTGTCGCTGCCGCTCTCGATGAAGGAGGCGCTGCACACGAGCAGGAACAGCGCGTCGTGCTCGCGCACGAGCTTGGTGTCGATGCGGGACAGCTGGAGGTCGGCAACGGACCAGCGGGTCGGGGACATGGGGACGATCATGCCGCGAGTCGCGGCAATCGGTGTGCGGAGGGAGGTTCGTCGTCTGCCCCCTCGTCGGTTTCCTTCACGCGCCAAACACACGATGGACACGCGGTCGTACGCCTGCCATCAAAGCCCGTTAGGCTGGCGTGATGCCGAAACGTCCGTCCGCTGCCGCCTCCTTGCGCCGGGCCTGGCGCAAGGGCCTGAGCGCCGTCACGGGCCAGGTCTTGCGCAGCGCCCGCGACGCGGCGCACCAAGCCAGGCGCACCGGTTCCTCCGATCTGATGCCCGACTTGGTGCGCGGGATGCGCAAGACGCCGGCGCATCCCTCGCCCGGACTCGGCGACTGGGTCGCGGGGATCGCCTCGGGCCGCGCGGGCATGCGTCGGTTCCGGCTCTTCCGTCCGTCGGGGCTTGCGGTGGGCGAGCGTCCACCGCTGGTGGTGATGCTGCACGGCTGCGGGCAGGATCCCGCCGGCTTCGCGCGCAGCACGCGGATGAACCGGCTCGCCGCGCGCGAGGGCTTCCTGGTGCTTTATCCGGAACAGAGCCGCCTGGCCAACCCGCAGCGCTGCTGGAACTGGTTCGACACCGAGTCCGGTCGCGCGCAGGCCGAGGCCGCGCTGATCCTCGCCGCCATCGATCAAGTCTGCCTGCTCCATGGCGCCGACCGCGAACGCGTCGCCCTGGTCGGGCTCTCCGCGGGCGCGGGCATGGCGGCGCTGCTCGCGACGATGCACCCCTCGCGCTTCAAAGCCGTCGCGATGCATTCCGGCGTCCCGCCGGGCATGGCCACCTCGGCGACGAATGCCCTGCGCGCGATGCGCGGCTCGGCACTGCCCTCGACATCGACATCGACATCGACATCGACATCGGCATCGGCATCGGCATCGACGTCCACGTCGAATGCGACCGGCGCCTGGCCACCGCTGCTGGTGATCCACGGCACGCGGGATCGCGTGGTCGGTGCGTCGAATGCCTACGAGGCGGCGCGGCAATGGGCCGAGGCGGCAGGCGCCAAGGCGGCGCCCGCGCGCGTCGTGCAGCGCGGTCGTCGCTGGCCGATGACGGTGGTCGACTTCAAGCGCGGCCGCGCGGTCGCGGCCACGCTCGTCGAGATCGACGGCCTGGCGCATGCGTGGAGCGGCGGCGCCGCGAAGGAGCCCTTCAGCGACCCGGCCGGGCCGGACGCGACGGCGATGATCTGGCGCTTCGTCGCGAAGCGCCTGGCCCTCAAGGCGTGAGCCCGCTGGCCCCCAGCAGATCGCGCCATTGGCGCTGCTGATCGGCGAACTGCTGCCAGGCCTCGTCGGCCAGCGCCTGGTGACGGTCGGCGTCGGTGATCTCACCCAGCAGGCGGAAGGTCTGCGCCAGCCGGCTGTGGGTGATCGCCCGGTCGTCGAGCTCGCAATCGGGATCGAGCTCGATCTCGGCCTCGCGCGCCTGATGCAGCGCATGCTCGTGCTGGCCGAGGTTGGCCCGGCACCAGGCCAGGTCCGACAGCAGGCTGCTGCCCAGCCGCTCCAGCCCGAGCGACATCGCCTGCGGCAGGTGCTCCTCGTAGAGCTGGCGCGCCTCGTCGAAGTCGCCCTGCATCGTCAGCACCTGCGCGCGCAGCACCGGCCTCAACTCGCCCATCATCTGCGCGCCGACGGCCTCGTCGAAGTGATGCATCGAGTCGACGGTCAACAGCAGCTCGGGCCCGCGGGCCGCATGGGCCCACAGGCTCTCGCGCCGCAGCTGCGACGCGCGCATCCCCGCCATGTTGAACATCAACGCCGACAGCGACGCATCGTCGCCCTCCACCGCGGCATGGTGCCGCGCGCGGATGTACCAGCGCTGCGCGGACTCGACATCGCCGGCGTAGTGCCAGCCCACGCCCATCGCCATCGCCACGCGCGCCAGCGCGACGTGGTGGTCGGGTCGCGCTTCGTCGAGGCAGCGCCGCGCGTGCTCGACCAGCGCGGCCGGGTCGTGCCGGATGAAGGCCAGTTGCGCCAGCCAGGCCGCGGCCAGCACGCGCACCTCGACCAGCGCGGGCGCGCTGCCGGCGATCGCCTGCGCGCGCTGGATGCGGTCCCAGGCCTGCTGCGCGACGAAGCCGTTGTAGTAGCTCATCAGGCCTTCGGCCATGTGCAGCCAGGCGCCGATCTCCGGATGCGGATGCTGGAAGGAGAGCTGGTGCAGCGCGGTCAGCGCCTCGCGGGCCTCGCCCACCGCGCCGTGCCGCGCCAGCAGCATCGCGCGCTTGGCCCGCGCGCCGGCGGAGGCCATCGGCGACGCGGCGGCGGCGATTTCCTTCTCGAGCTGCTTGAGCAGACGCGACTTGATCGCCGGGGAAGGCGTCGCGTCGGGCGAGGCGTCTTGCATGCCGGCCTCAGCGCGTCAGGCGGTCCAGCGCTTCCTGGTACTTCGCCGCCGTGTTGGCGATCACGTCCGCAGGCAGCGTCGGCGCCGGCGCGACCTTGCCCCAGGGCTGGCCGTCGACGGTGGCCTGCTCCAGCCAGTCGCGCAGGAACTGCTTGTCATAGCTCGGCGGATTGCTGCCGACCGCGTAGCTCTCGGCCGGCCAGTAGCGCGAGGAATCGGGCGTCAGCACCTCGTCCATCAGCGTCAGCGTGCCGTCGGCATCGAGGCCGAACTCGAACTTGGTGTCCGCGATGATGATGCCCTTGGTCAGCGCATAGTCCGCCGCGCGCTGATAGAGGCGGATGGCGATGTCGCGGACCTGTTCGGCCAGCTCGCGGCCGATGATCTGCGCGCAGCGCTCGAAGTCGATGTTCTCGTCGTGATCGCCCATCTCGGCCTTGGTGGCGGGCGTGAAGATCGGCTGCGGCAGCTTGCTGGCGTTCTGCAGGCCCGCCGGCAGTTCGACGCCGCAGACCTTGCCGCCGGCCTTGTATTCGGACCAGCCGCTGCCGGCCAGGTAACCGCGCACCACCGCCTCGATCGGCAGCGGCTTCAGGCGCTTGACCAGCATCGCGCGGTCGCGCACCTGGTCCTTCTCCGCATCGCTCACCACGGACAGCGGATCGTCGCCGGTCAGGTGGTTGGGGACGATGCCGTCGAGCTTGTCGAACCAGAACAGCGCCATCTTCGTCAGCAGCGCGCCCTTGCCCGGGATCGGCTCGCTCATGATGACGTCGAAGGCCGAGATGCGGTCCGAGGCGATCATCAGGATGCGATCCTCGCCGACCGCGTAGTTCTCGCGCACCTTGCCGCGCGCGAGGAGGGGAAGGGAGGTGATCGACGAGGTGTGCAGGGCGGCGGTCATGGGCGTGCGGTCGGACGGAACGGCAAAGCGGGGATTCTAGAGGCGGCAGGGGAAATCCCTGCTCTGCGAGCGCCCCCGCCATCCGCTTCACGCCGCGCCGGCGCGGCGCCGGTCGCCGCCGATCGCCTCAGATCGCGTCGAACCCGACGTAGCGCGCCACGAAACGCGCCTTGCCTTCGCGCTCGAAGGCGGCCTCGTCCCAGTCACCGGCGTCGAGACGCCCCGCCAGGCCCGGCTTGAGCAGGTAGGTCCAGGCCCGCTCCCAGCGGCCGTCGGCCAGGGTGACCAGCACCTCGTGGCGCTCGTACTCGTCGCCCTCGAACAGGTCGAGCCGCGCCCAGGCGGCCTCGGGCAGGTCGAGGTAGAGGCGGCCGACGACCTGATGCCCGTCCGCCGGCACCATCGCCGGGTAGTCCTGCCCGCGCACCGGGCGGCGCGCATGGCCGGCCAGCGTCGCAGCCTGTGGCGTCGCCAGCGGCGCGCAGGCCGGCCCGCAGACGCGGGCCATGATGTCGGGCCACATCAGCGTGCCGTAGGTGAAGAGATGGGCCATGGCATCCCTGACGGGAAAGCGGGTGGAAAGCGGAGGGGGATGGAAAAGGACCGGCGCGAGGCCGGTCCGGATCGATCACTGGACGACTTGCGCCAGCTCGCCGCGCGCGTAGGCGGCGGCCACCTCGGTCAGCGGACGCGGCTTGATCTTCGAGGCCTGGCCTTCGCAGCCGAATTCCAGGTAACGCGCCTTGCAGACCAGCTTGGCCGCTTCACGCGCCGGCTTGAGCCATTCGCGGGCATCGAACTTGTCCGGGTTCTCGGCCAGGAACTTGCGCACCGCGCCGGTCATCGCCAGGCGGATGTCGGTGTCGATGTTGATCTTGCGCACGCCGTGCTTGATGGCTTCCTGGATCTCCTCGACCGGCACGCCGAAGGTCTCCTTCATCTTGCCGCCGTACTGGTTGATGATCGCCAGCAGCTCCTGCGGCACGCTCGACGAGCCGTGCATCACCAGGTGGGTGTTGGGGATGCGCTTGTGAATCTCCTTGACGCGGGAGATCGCCAGGATGTCGCCGGTGGGCTTGCGCGAGAACTTGTAGGCGCCGTGGCTGGTGCCGATGGCGATGGCCAGTGCGTCCAGCTGCGTGGCCTTCACGAAGACCGCGGCTTCCTCGGGGTCGGTCAGCATCTGGCTGTGGTCCAGCTTGCCGGCGGCGCCGATGCCGTCCTCCTCGCCCGCGTCACCGGTTTCCAGGTTGCCCAGGCAGCCCAGCTCGCCCTCGACGGTGACGCCGACCTTGTGCGCCATCTCCACGACGCGGCGCGTGACGTCCACGTTGTAGTCGAAGCTGGCGGGCGTCTTGCCGTCGTCCATCAGCGAGCCGTCCATCATCACCGAGCCGAAGCCCAGGTTGATCGCGCCCTCGCAGACCTTGGGGCTGGTGCCGTGGTCCTGGTGCATCACCAGCGGGATGTGCGGGTAGGCCTCGACCGCGGCCTGGATCAGGTGCTTGATGAAGGGTTCGCCGGCGTACTTCCGGGCGCCGGCGCTGGCCTGCAGGATGACCGGGGCGCCGACCTCGTCGGCCGCGGCCATCACGGCCTGCACCTGCTCCAGGTTGTTGACGTTGAACGCTGGAATGCCGTAGCCCTGTTCGGCCGCGTGGTCCAGCAGCTGGCGCATCGAGACGAGTGCCATGAGAGTTCTCCGAGGAAGTGAAAAATCCTTGGGCCGCGGACCGGCGCCAACACCATGCCGTAACCGCGCCGTAACTGGGCGGGATTCTAGCCAGCCCCCATGACCGGCTCTGTAACCAACCTGGGGCTCCCCCCGAACTGGTGCCATACCAGCGCCCGTCGGAGGGACGGCCCCGCCGGAACCCGGGCAGGCCGCCTCGCCCCCTCGGACAGGGGTGAATGCGCTTGCGCGGCGGCGGAAGCGGCCGGTAGGCTCTTGCCCGGGCGGCCCGGCTCCGGTGGGAGCAAGCCTCGTGCCTTGTCCGGTCGCCACCGGCGCGGATCGCCCGCGACTTCCCTTCGCGCGACGCGTCGCGCCCGCCAGGACCTTCATGACCCGTCTCGCGATCGACCAGCTGACGCTGTGGATCACCGCCGCCGCCAACGAGCATTCGCTGGACCTGCCCGCCTACGTCGAGGAACGCACCGGCGCCAGCCATCGCGCGACGCTGGCGGCGCTGCGCCGGCTGGTCGACGCCCAGTGGCTGACCCGGTCGGGCACCACGCGCCGGCCGGTCTTCGGGCCGGGCGCGCTGCGGCAGGTGGCGCGCAGCTACACGCTGCACGGGCTGATGGAGGACGTGGTCTGGCAACGCGACTTCGCACCCCACTTCCAGCTGCCGCGGCATGTCGCGCGCATGGTCCAGCACGGCTTCACCGAGCTGGTGAACAACGCCATCGACCACAGCGGCGGCACCAGCGTCACCGTGTCGCTGCGCCAGACGCCGACCCACGCGCAGCTGCTGGTCTCCGACGACGGCTGCGGCGTCTTCGACAAGATCTGCGACACCTACGAACTGACCGACGCCCGCCACGCGATGCTGGAGCTGAGCAAGGGCCGGCTGACGACGCAGCCGCAGGCCCACACCGGACGCGGGCTGTTCTTCAGCTCGCAGCTGGCGGACGTGTTCGACATCCACGCCAACGGCAAGGCCTTCCAGCGCCGCGCGTGGGAAGGCAATGCGTGGAAGGACGGCAAGGGCCTGCCGCGCCAGGGCAGCTCGATCTACATGGCCATGGCGCTGGAAAGCACCCGCACGCTGGAGCAGGTGCTGGAGCAGTGGAGCGTGGACGGCAGCGGCATCGCCTTCGACCAGACGCGGGTGATGCTGAACCTGGTCGTCGGGGCGGGGCAGATGCTGGACTCGCGGGCGCAGGCGCGTCGGGTGGCGGCGCGCCTGCCGCAGTTCAAGCGGGCGGAAGTCGACTTCGCCGGCGTCACCGATGTCGGCCATGCCTTTGCCGACGAGCTGTTCCGGGTCTTCGCGCGCGCGCACCAGGACGTGGAACTCGTGCCCCTGAACATGACGCCGCGCATCGCCGCGCTGGTGCAGGCCGCGCGCAACGCCTGAGGCCCGGCCCGTCGCCGGCCCCGTCAGAGATCGCTGTCGACCAGCGCCTGGATCGCGGCGCGGCTGCGCTGGATGGCCTCGTCCAGCCGCGGCAGCAGCAAGGCGGGCTCGCTGCCCTTGGCCGCGGCGAACAGGATGCCCTCCTCCACCAGCGGCCGGGGCAGCACCTGCAGCTGGGCGCCATCGCGCAGCGGACGCAGGCGCCGCTCCAGCGCGGCCGCGCTGCCGCGGTGGGTGGCGAGCATCGCGTCGCAGCGTCCCGCCACCAGCATGCGCGCGCGGCCCTCGAGGTCGTTGCCGCCGTGCTCGACGCGGAACAGCCGCCGGCGGGCGTCCTCGAAGGCGGGGCCATAGGTCGCACCGCGCGACACGCACAGCGTCAGGCCGCGCAGGTCCTCGAGCCGCTCGAAGACGATCGACCGCGCCTTGGGCACCACCAGCCAGCCGCGGCTGACGAAGGCCGGCTGGCTGTAGGCGAAGATCTTGTCCCGCGCCGGGTTGCGCGACAGTCCGAAGGTCAGGTGCTGGCCGAGTTCCGCGCCCAGCAGCGCGCGCGGCCAGGGCAGCAGCTGCAGTTGCCACTGCAGGCCGGCCGCTTCGGCGATCAGCCGCAGCAGCGGCAGGACGAAGGGCTTGTGCGTCTGTTCGCTGATGGCCAGCCGGATCGGCCCCGGTGCACCGACCGCGGCCGCGTCGGGCTTGGCCAGCGCGCCGCCGGCGACCGTCGCCAGGCCCACGCCGCCCGTCACGCCCATCAGCAGCTCACGGCGGCGCAGCGGCTTCATGCGAACGGACCGGGGTTCAGGCGACCCGGCAGACCTTCAGCATGTTGGTGCCGCCCGGGTAGCCCATCGGCTCGCCGCAGGTGATGGCGTAGGTGTCGCCCGGCATCAGCACGCCGCGCTCGATCAACAGGTCCTCGGCGGCCTGCAGCGCCTGGTCGCGATCGCTGAAGTTGGGCATCAGCAGCGGCGTGACGTTGCGGTACAGCGCCATCTTGCGGTGCGTCAGCGTCTGCGAGGTCAGCGCGAAGATCGGCACATGGATGCGGTGGCGGCTCATCCACAGCGCGGTCGAGCCGGACTCGGTCAGCGCCACGATCGCCTTGCAGCCCAGGTGGTGCGCGGTGAACAGCGCGCCCATCGCGATCGACTGGTCGATGCGGCCGAACTGGCGGTTGGCGAAGTCGGTGTCCAGCGTCACGAACTCGGCGTTCTCGGCTTCCCGCGCGATCGCGGCCATCTGCTGGATGGTCTCGACCGGGAAGCGGCCCGCGGCGGTCTCGGCGCTCAGCATCACCGCGTCGGTGCCGTCGAGCACCGCGTTGGCGACGTCGGAGACCTCGGCGCGGGTCGGCACCGGGTTCACGATCATCGACTCCATCATCTGCGTCGCGGTGATGCAGACCTTGTCGAGCTCCAGCGCCATCTTGATCATGCGCTTCTGCAGCGCGGGCACCGCCGCGTTGCCGACTTCGACGGCCAGGTCGCCGCGGGCGACCATGATGCCGTCGGACGCCTTGAGGATGGCCTCCAGGTGGGGGATGGCCTCGTAGCGCTCGATCTTGGCGATCATCCCCGGCTTGTGGCGGTAGGGCTCGCCGGCGACGTTGGCCAGTTGGCGGGCCATCTCCATGTCGGTGGCGTTCTTGGGGAAGCTCACCGCCAGGTATTCGCACTGGAAGGACATCGCGGTCTTGATGTCCTCCATGTCCTTGCCGGTCAGCGCGGGGGCGGTCAGGCCGCCGCCCTGCTTGTTGATGCCCTTGTTGTTGGACAGCTCGCCGCCCTGCTTCACGATCGTGTGGACCTGCGAGCCGCGCACCGCCTCGACCGTCAGCACCAGCAGGCCGTCGTTGAGCAGCAGCGTGTCGCCGGGCTTCACGTCACGGGGCAGTTCCTTGTAGTCCAGGCCCACGACCATCTCGTTGCCCGGCTCGGTGCGGTCGGCGTCCAGCACGAAGGGCGTGCCGTTCACCAGTTCGATCTTGCCGTTCTCGAACTTGCCGACGCGGATCTTGGGACCTTGCAGGTCGGCCATGATGGCCACCTGCTTGCCGGCGCGGGCCGCGGCCTCGCGGACCATCCGGGCCCGGTCGATGTGATCCTGCGCCTTGCCGTGCGAGAAGTTCAACCGCACCACGTCGACGCCGGCCTGGATCATCTGTTCCAGCACCTCCGGCGACGAAGAAGCGGGACCGAGGGTGGCGACGATCTTGGTGGCACGGGACATGACTTGTCTCTGTCTGAAATTTAGTTACAGCCGCCGATTATGAGGGGCTCACGGGGCCCCGGAACAGTTTCCGAGAGTTACGGCGAAGTTTCCAACGCCGCGACTCCCGGAGCGTCCGATCAGCCTTGCGAGGCCTTCACGTCCGCGCTGGCGAGCGCCGTCATGTTGACGATGCGGCGCACGGTCGCCGACGGCGTGAGGATGTGCACCGGCCGCTGGGCGCCCAGCAGGATCGGTCCCACGGTCACGCCCTGCCCGCCCACGACCTTCAGCACGTTGAAGAGGATGTTGGCGGCATCCAGCGTCGGCAGCACCAGCAGGTTGGCGGAGCCGGACAGCGTCGAGTCGGGCAGGAAGTTGTTGCGCACGTCCTCCGACAACGCCGCGTCGCCATGCATCTCGCCGTCGCATTCGACCTCGGGATGGGCGGCCGCGAAGAGGTCGCGCGCCTTGCGCATCTTGACCGCCGAGGCCCGCTTGCTGCTGCCGAACATCGAGTGCGAGAGGAAGGCCACCTTCGGCGGCAGGCCGAAGCGCTGCAGTTCCTCGGCGGCCTGCCAGGCGATGTCGGCGAGCTGTTCGGCGCTGGGGTCTTCGTTGACGAAGGTGTCGGCGATGAACAGCGTGCGCTGCTCCAGCATCAGCGCGTTCATCGTCGCGAAGTTGGAGACGTTCGCCTTCAGGCCGATGAGGTTCTGGATGTGCTCCAGGTGGGAGTCGAAGCGGCCGACCATGCCGCAGATCATCGCGTCGGCGTCGCCGAGCTGGATCGCGAGCGCGCCGATCGTCGTGTTGGAGCGGCGCACCGCCGACTTGGCCATCTCCGGCGTGAAGCCGTTGCGGCCCATCGCCTGGTGGTAGGCCTCCCAGTACTGGCGGAAGCGGTGGTCGTTCTCGGGGTCGATGACGGCCACGTCCTCGCCCAGCTTCAGGCGCAGGCCGGCGCGCTTCAGGCGCATCGCGATGACCTCGGGGCGGCCGATCAGCGTGGGCTTGGCCAGGCCTTCATCGAGCGCCACCTGCACCGCGCGCAGCACGCGCTCGTCCTCGCCCTCGGCGTAGATCACGCGGGCCGGATGGGCCTTGGCCTCGGCGAAGACCGGGCGCATGAACATGCCGGTCTGGTAGACGAAGCGCGAGAGCTGCTCGCGGTACGCGGCCATGTCGGTGATCGGACGCGTCGCGACGCCGGAGTCCTCCGCCGCCTTTGCGACCGCGGGCGCGATGCGCAGGATCAGCCGGTTGTCGAAGGGCTTGGGGATCAGGTAGTCCGGGCCGAAGGCCAGGTCCTGGCCCGGATAGGCCGCGGCGACTTCCGGCGGCGTCTCGGCCTTGGCCAGCGCGGCGATCTCGCGCACGCAGGCCAGCTTCATCGCCTCGGTGATCTTGGTCGCGCCGCAGTCCAGCGCGCCGCGGAAGATGTAGGGGAAGCACAGGACGTTGTTGACCTGGTTCGGATAGTCCGAGCGGCCGGTGGCGACGATGCAGTCCGGGCGCGCTTCCTTTGCGAGCTCGGGACGGATCTCCGGCTCGGGGTTGGCCAGCGCCAGGATGATGGGCTGGCGCGCCATGGTCTTGACCATCTCACCGGTCAGCACGCCGGCGGCGGAGCAACCCAGGAACACGTCCGCGTCCTTGACCACGTCGGCCAGCGTGCGAGCCGGAGTGATCTGGCAATAGCGGCGCTTGGACTCGTCGAGCTTGGCGGCATCGGCGCGCTCGCTCTGGACCACGCCCTTGGAGTCGACGACGAAGACGTTCTCGCGCTTCACGCCCAGGCCGACCATCACGTCCAGGCAGGCGATGGCGGCGGCGCCGGCGCCCGACACGGCGACCTTCACCGCGCCGATGTCCTTGCCGACCAGTTCCAGCCCGTTCAGCAGCGCGGCGCTGGAGATGATCGCGGTGCCGTGCTGGTCGTCGTGGAAGACGGGGATGTTCATCCGCGCGCTGAGCTGCTTCTCGATGTAGAAGCACTCGGGCGCCTTGATGTCCTCGAGGTTCACGCCGCCCAGCGTGGGCTCCATCGCCGCGATGATCTCGACCAGCTTGTCGGGGTCGCGCTCGGCCAGCTCGATGTCGAAGACGTCGATGCCGGCGAACTTCTTGAACAGGCAGCCCTTGCCTTCCATCACCGGCTTGGCGGCCAGCGGGCCGATGTCGCCCAGGCCCAGCACCGCGGTGCCGTTGGTGACCACGCCGACCAGGTTGCCGCGCGAGGTGTACTCGGCGGCCAGCGTCGGGTCCTTCTCGATGTCGAGGCAGGGATAGGCGACGCCCGGGGAGTAGGCCAGCGACAGGTCGCGCTGGTTGGCCAGCGGCTTGGTCGGGGTGACGGCGATCTTGCCGCGCGTCGGGGTGCGGTGATAGTCCAGCGCCGCCTCGCGCAGGGCGGCTTCGGCGGGGCTCAGGCCGAGGCCGTCGTTCTTGTCGGTCATGCAAATCTCCGTCGCGATGAAGGGGGCCCGGCGCCATTTCCGGCATGCGATCGCGGCGACGAACCGGTGCCGTAATCGCCCGGTAACAGGGGCCCGGGGGGCGCAAAGCTTAATCCTCCGGCTCGCGCGGCGCGATGAATTCAGCTTTAACTGCCATGCAAAGATGGCAATCGCTCATGCGCGCCATGAGGGTCCGCATCGGGATTTGCCCGCAAGTTAGAGCGTTCACCCGAGAACCGTGCCCAATTGCACTTCAGGCCGCCGCGCTCGCGGCGTGCGAGGAACGCGCTCACTAGCGACCTCTCGCCTGCAACAAAAAACGCGCACGAGGGCGCGTTTCTTTCTTGAGGCGCGGCGTTCAGCCCTGCGCGCGCTTGGACAGGATCTCGAAGGCCGGCAGGGTCTTGCCTTCCAGCACTTCCAGGAAGGCGCCGCCGCCGGTAGAGATGTAGCCCACGTCCTGCTCGATGCCGTACTTGGCGATCGCGGCCAGCGTGTCGCCGCCGCCGGCGATCGAGAACGCGTCCGACGCGGCGATCGCGCGGGCGATGGTCTCGGTGCCGTGCGCGAAGGCGTCGAACTCGAACACGCCCACCGGGCCGTTCCAGACGATGGTGCCGGCCGCCTTCAGCTGCTCGGCCAGCAGCGCCGCGGTCTTCGGGCCGATGTCCAGGATCAGGTCGTCATCGGCCACCTCGGTGGCGGCCTTCACCGTCGCCGGCGAGTCGGCCGCGAAGGCCTTGGCCGTTACCACGTCCACCGGGATCGGCACCGCGGCGCCGCGCGCCTTCATCGACTCGATCACCGCCTTGGCTTCGCCGAGCAGGTCCGGCTCCGCCAGCGACTTGCCGATCTTCAGGCCGGCCGCCAGCATGAAGGTGTTGGCAATGCCGCCGCCGACGATCAGGCCATCGACGTTCCTGGACAGCGACTGCAGGATGGTCAGCTTGGTCGACACCTTGGAGCCCGCCACGATCGCCACCAGCGGGCGCTTCGGGTTGGCCAGCGCCTTGCTGATGGCGTCGATCTCGGCCGCCAGCAACGGGCCGGCGCAGGCGACCTTGGCGAACTGCGCGATGCCATAGGTCGAGGCCTCGGCCCGGTGCGCGGTGCCGAAGGCGTCGTGCACGAAGATGTCGCACAGCGCGGCCATCTTCTTGGCCAGCTCCTCGCTGTTCTTCTTCTCGCCCTTGTTGACGCGGCAGTTCTCGAGCAGCACCACCTGGCCCGGCTCCACGTCGACGCCATCGACCCAGTTCGCCACCAGCGGCACCTCGCGGCCCAGCAGCTCGCCCATGCGCTTGGCGACCGGCGCGAGCGAATCCTCGGGCTTGAACTCGCCCTCGGTCGGGCGGCCCAGGTGCGAGGTCACCATCACCGCGGCACCGGCCTTCAGCGCCATCTCGATCGCGGGGATGGAGGCGCGCACGCGGGTGTCCTCGGTGATCTGGCCGGCGTCGTTGAGCGGCACGTTCAGGTCGGCGCGGATGAACACGCGCTGGTCGGCCACCTTGCCGGCGGCGATCAGATCGGCGAATCGCAGGACGTTCATGGGATGAGCTTCGAGTAGTTGGAAAGCGGGGGGCCGGGCACCGCGGGCGGGCCCGGCGAATCGGGGCGCAGCTTACCAGCCGGCCGCGCGCGGCCTTGTCCGGGACAGTTACGGAACGCCGCTGAAACCGGCGTCAGGACGGGCCCGGCCGGACCTACCAGCCCAGGCCGACCCGCAGCGCCAGCATCACCGCCGTGCCGCTGACGATGGTGCCCAGGATGCCGCGCCGCCAGAAGAAATAGGCGGTGCCGACGGCCGTCGCATACAGCCGGGCGTCCTTCCAGGTGTGGATCAGCTCGCCCTGCGTCATGACGATCTCCGGCACGATCACCGCCGCGAGCGCGGCCAGCGGCGCGTAGCGCAGGCCGTCGCGCACCCACTGCGGCAGCGGGATCTCGCGGTCCGGGATCATGAAGAAGCTGCGTGTGATCACCGTGATCGCGCCCATGCCGAGGATGCCCAGCACCGCTTCCCAGACGCTCATGCCGACCTCCCGCCGGTGGCCGGGGCCGGAGGCGGCAGCCATTTCTCCATCAGCAGGCCCACGGCCACCGCGGCGGCGATCGCCACCAGGATGTTGAGCCGCAGCGGCAGCGCATACGCGGCCACGGCCGCGCAGCCGGCCACCGCGCCGGAGACCCAGGTGTTGCGGTCCTTCAGCAGCGAGTAGCTCAGCCCCAGCAGCGCCAGCACGCCGGCGAAGCCCAGGCCCCAGGTGGTGGGGATGGTGTCGGCCAGCAGGATGCCGGCGATGGCCGGCGCCTGCCAGGCGACCCAGTTGGTCGCGACGCCGCCCCAGAAGTACGGCAGCTGGTTCGCGGGATCGGGTTTCAGGTCCGGGAAGCGCTTGAGGAAGGCGACGTAGTTCAGGTCGGCCGCGAAGTAGCCGATGAACAGCCGCTGCGCGCGCGGCAGCGGCTCGAAGTACAGGCGCCACTGGGCGCTGAAGATGACGAAGCGCAGGTTCACGCAGAAGGCGGTGGCCCACAGCACCCACAGCGGCGCGCCGCTGGCCAGCAGCGGCAGCGACGCCAGCTGCGAGCTGCCGGCGAAGACCACCAGGCTCATCAGCAGCGACAGCCCCACGCCCAGGCCGCTCTTGACCATGGCCACGCCGGTCACCAGCCCCCAGGCCGAGATGCCCAGCGTGATGCCGAGCATGTCGCGCGAGCCGCGCTTGAATTCCGGATGGCGCACCAGCGCCGCGAGTCCTTCCACCATGGCCGCGATTGTCGTCGGCGTGGTCCGGAAACGAAGCGCCCCTCGGCCGCTGCCGCGGCGAGGGGCGTCCACAGAGCGCCCGGCGCAGCCGGCGCCCGGGGGCTTACTTCAGCTTGCGGACCGAGCCCGATCCGGCGTTGGACAGGCTGATCTCGGGGCTGCCGACGTAGCCGACGTCGCCGGAGCCGGCGATCCGCACGTCCAGCTTGCGGGTCGGCGCCACGGTGACGTCGCCGCTGCCGGAGATGCTGACCTTGGCCTCGTCCACGACCAGCTCGCGGGTCTTGACGTCGCCGCTGCCGGCCACCGACACGGACAGCGCATTGGCCTTGCCGTGGACCTGCATGTCGCCGCTGCCGGCGACGCGCAGCGTCACATGGTCGGCCTCCAGGCCCTGCATGCGCAGGTCACCGCTGCCGGCGATGCTGGCCTCCAGGTTGCTCGTCTTCATCGGCTCGACGCGGATGTCGCCGGAGCCGGCGATCGACAGGCCGCGCAGCTGGCGCATGTCCAGCGTGATCACCGGCGAGCCCTTGGCGTTCAGGCTGTAGCCGCGCTTGGGCGAGATCTCCAGCGTGCGGCCCTTGCTGCCGTCGACGACCTTGGTCTCGATGTAGGCGAGCAGGTTGCGGTCGGTCTTCACCTCGACCTTGTCGGACGCGCCCGACCGCACGAAGACCTTGAAATCGCCCGACAGCGCCACCGCGTCGAAGGCGCCGACGTCGCGCGCCTCGGCGGCGACCTCGCCGTTGCCCTCGATGCGCTGCGAGCTGCCGAAGCTCAGCGACCAGGCGTGGGCGGTGCCGACCGTCGCGGCGGCGGCCAGGCCCAGCGCGGCGACGGCGAACAGACGACGGGAAGCACGGAAGGACGAAGTGGTCATGGACGATCTCCTGATCTTTCGGATGATCGCATCTTCGTCGCGACGACCCGCGCCGGCGACCGGCGCAAGACGAACTGCACCCTCCGGGGGATCAACTGCGCGGCGGTCCGATGGCCCGACCGAACCGAGCCGGGCTCAGTGGCCACCCTTCTCGCCGGCCTTGTCCTTGTCCGAGCCCTTCTCGGCGCCCTTCTCCGAGCTCTTCTCCGCCGCCTTGTCCGACGAGCCCACCTGCCCCTTGGCGGAGCGCGGCGACGGTTCCTCCTCCTCAGCGGCGGCCGGCCGGCTGGCCTGCGGATTCGCCACCAGCGGGCGGGTGCCCTCGAGCTTGTTCTCGCGCATGTACTCGTCCATCTCGCGCCAGCCGTCGTACACCGCGGCCTTCTGGGCCTTGGGGTTCAGGGCGTAGCAGTCCTCGATGGCGCGCAGCGCGTTGCGGCAGGCGCCGCCGATGGCCTTGCCCTCGGCCTGCTTGGCCGCCGCCACCTTGGCGGGGTCCTCGATGCCGAGCTGGTCGCAGCCGGCCAGCTGCGCGACGGCGCCGAGCAGCGCCGCCGAGGCGGTCAGGGAGCGGAGGGAAGCCTTCATGCTGTCCTTTATCGGCCGCCGGGGCGAACGCTTGAATCAGGCAGGCCGGCGGAACGGGCCATTGTGCCGTCGCCTCCGCCCGCCCCGGTCGAATGAAAAACACCGCCCGGAGGCGGTGTTTCGTCTGGCCGGCGCGCCGGATCGCCCGGCCGAGCCGCGGGTCCCGCGTTCAGCGGCGGGACATCGCCATCAGGCGCTCAATGCGTTCCTCGGTCGACGGATGGGTGCTGAACAGGCCGCGCAGGCCGCCGCCGGACAGCGGGTTCATGATCATCATCTGGGCCGTCTCCGGATGGCGCTCCGCCGTCTCCAGCGGGATGCCCTGGGCGTAGCGGTGGATCTTGTCCAGCGCCGAGGCCAGCGCCTGCGGGTCGCCGGAGATCTCCGCGCCGCCGCGGTCCGCCTCGAACTCACGGGCGCGGCTGATCGCCATCTGGATCAGCGAGGCCGCGATCGGCGCCAGGATCGCCACCAGCAGTCCGACGATCGGGTTGGCCGGCCGGCCTTCGCTGTCGCGCGGGCTGAAGAACATCGCGAAGTTGGCCAGCATCGAGATCGCGCCAGCCATCGTCGCGCTGACCGTGGAGATCAGGATGTCGCGGTGCTTCACGTGGGCCAGCTCGTGCGCCATCACGCCGCGCAGCTCGCGCTCCGACAGCACGCGCAGGATGCCGGTCGTCGCCGCGACCGCGGCGTGGTCCGGGTTGCGGCCGGTGGCGAAGGCGTTGGGGGCGTCTTCCTGGATCAGGTAGACCTTGGGCATGGGGAGCTGGGCGCGCTGGGCCAGTTCCTTGACCATGTTGTAGAACTGCGGCGCGCTGCGCTCGTCGACTTCCTGGGCGTTGTACATCTTCAGCACCAGCTTGTCGGAGAACCAGTAGCTGAAGAAGTTCATGCCCACCGCGACCACCAGCGCGATCAGCATGCCCGTCTGGCCGCCCAGCACGGAGCCGATCGCCATGAACAGCGCGGTGATGGCGGCCATCAGGATGGCGGTCTTCATCAGGTTGAACATGCAATCACTCCTCGGAGAACTGCGGCCGGAGCCGCGATCGGAAATCAGTCTGAACGGTACACCGTCCAGGTCGTCCCACCTGACGGCGGGGTCGGCGCATTCAAGCCGGTTTCCCCACCCCTTCAGCCAGAAATAAGCGAACCGGCACTCGCCCCGCCGCCAGCCCCGTCTCGGTGTCTCGCTCGCGGGCGATGCCCATGCCCCTTGAAGCGAATGCCGAGCGTGCGGAGGCGATTGAGCGGAAAGGGGCATGGGCATTGCCCGCGAGTTGCTCGGTCGCCGCGGCGGCGAAGCTCACCCGAGCGATTCACCAACCTGGAGCGGCCGCGCCTGGAGGAAGGCTGCTGCGGGCAGCCGCTTGCCGCCGGCACGCTGGAGCTCCGTCAAGCGAACGCTGCCGCTCCCACAGGCCACGACCGGCCCATCGGCCGACACCGCCAGCACCCGCCCCGGTTCGCCGCGCACGCCGTCGGTGTCGACGACTTCGGCGCGCCAGACCTTGAGCGGCTCACTGTCCAGTTGGGCGACGCCGCCGGGGAACGGATCGAAGGCGCGCAGTCGCCGCGCGATCTGCGCGGCGTCGTCGGACCAGCGGATCTGGCTCTCGGCCTTCTCGATCTTGTGGGCGTAGGTGACGCCGGCCTCGGGCTGCTTCACCGGCCGGAAACCGCCGCAGGCGGCGAGTTCCAGCGCCTCGACGATCATGCGGCCGCCGAGCGTCGCCAGCTTGTCGTGCAGCGTGGCGGTCGTGTCCGCCGCGGCGATCGGCAGCCGCTCGATCAGCAGCATGTCGCCGGTGTCCAGGCCCTCGTCCATCTGCATGATGGTGATGCCGGTCTCGGTGTCGCCGGCCTCGATCGCGCGGTGGATGGGCGCCGCGCCGCGCCAGCGCGGCAGGATCGAGCCGTGGATGTTCAGGCAGCCCAGGCGCGGCAGGTCCAGCACCCACTGCGGCAGGATGAGCCCGTAGGCGGCCACCACCAGCACGTCGGGCCGGGCCGCCAGCAAGGCCTCGCGGCCGGCCTGGGCTTCGTCGGGAAACTTGCCGTCCAGCCTCAGGCTGCGCGGCTGCGCGACCGCCAAGCCGTGCGCCACCGCCAGCTGCTTCACCGGCGAGGCCTGCAGCTTCATGCCACGACCGGCGGGGCGGTCGGGCTGGCTCAGCACCAGCGGCACCTCGAAGCGGGCGTCGAGCAGCGCCTGCAGCGCGACGGCCGCGAACTCGGGCGTGCCGGCGAAGGCGACGCGCAGGCCGCCGGGGGTCGGGGCGTCGGCCATCAGCGCTTGGCGTCCTCGCGGGCCTTCTTCACCAGCTTGGTCTTGATGCGCTCGCGCTTGAGCGGGCTCAGGTATTCGACGAACACCTTGCCGGCCAGGTGGTCCATCTCGTGCTGCACGCAGACGGCCAGCAGGCCCTCGGCGTCGAACTGGAAGGTGTGGCCGTCGCGGTCCAGCGCCTGCACGGTGACCTTCTTGTGACGCATGACCTTGTCGTAGATGGTGGGCACCGAGAGGCAGCCCTCCTCGCCTTCCATCATTTCCTCGCTGCGCGCGACCAGTTCCGGGTTGATCAGCACCAGCGGCTGGTTGCGTTCCTCGGAGACGTCCATCACCAGCAGGCGCTCGTGCACGTCCACCTGCGTGGCGGCGAGGCCGACGCCGTCAGCGTCGTACATCGTCTCCAGCATGTCGTCGGCCAGCGCGCGGATGCGGTCGTCGACGGCGGTGATCGGCTTGGCGACAGTGTGCAGGCGCGGATCGGGGTATCGAAGAATGGAAAGTTTCGCCATGGTGGGGACGCGGAGGGTGGTGGACCGCTGTGGACGGCGCACAACGCCTGTTTGTAAGGGCTTGCAAGGGACGGCGGGCACCTTCATTGCGGGTGCCCCTGAACCGGGGCAGAATCGCCGCCAGCGAGAAGGTCGATTTTCGCCGATTTGGCGGACTGCACGGCCCTCGTCACAAAAGCGCCATTGGCCACGAGGGGCCTTCGATCTCGGCGCGGGAGAACAAGTAATGACGCAAAGGCGGCCGCTGGGCTTGACGACGATTTCTGCAGCCCTGCTGGCGGCCTCTGCCGCCACTACGTCCTTCGCGGCAGGCAACTACCCCATCACGCCCGACCAGCGCCAGACCGCCCAGCAGGTCGCGCAGGCCGGTGTGCCGTTGTCGGAGCTGGCGCCCAACGCGCCCGACACCTACACCGTCAAGTCGGGCGACACGCTCTGGGCCATCTCCGGCCTGTTCCTGAAGAGCCCGTGGCGCTGGCCCGAGCTCTGGGGCATGAACACCGACCAGATCCGCAACCCCCACCTGATCTACCCGGGCCAGGTGCTGATGCTGATCAAGTCCGACGGCCGCGCGCGGCTGCAGGTGGGTCGCGATGTCGGCGGCGCGGCCGGCGGCACGGTCAAGCTCTCGCCGCGCGTGCGTGCCGAGTCGCTGTACGACGGCTCCATCGCCGCGATCCCGCAGCACCTGATCGAGCCCTTCCTCAACGAGGCGGTCGTCCTGAACGGCAACGAACTGGCGACGGCCCCCCGCATCGTTTCGGCGCAGGAAAACCGCGTCTGGATGACCAAGGGCGACCGGGCCTATGTGCGCGGCGACCTGACGCCCGACATCGACGCCTACCGCGTGTTCCGCGAGCCGCGCCCGCTGCGCGACCCGGTGTCCAAGGAAGTGCTGGGCTACGAGGCCGTCTACGTCGGCACCGCGGACCTGACCCGCGCCGGCGCGCCCGCGACGGCCAGCACCAAGGAAGTCCCCGCGACGCTGACGCTGACGCTGAACCGCCTGGAAGCGCAGCCCGGCGACCGGATCGCGCCGATTCCGCCGCGCTCCTACACGAGCTATGTGCCGCACGCGCCGGCTGGCGCGATCGATGGCTACATCGTTTCCATCTACGGCGACGCGATCACCGCCGGCCAGAACCAGATCGTCGCGCTCAACAAGGGCAGCCGCGATGGCCTGGAGCGCGGCCACGTGCTGGCACTCTGGCACAGCGGCCGCGTCGTGCGCGACCCGACGACGCCCCGCCGCGAGGAAGTGAAGCTCCCCGACGAGCGTCACGGCCAGCTGTTCGTCTTCCAGGTCTTCGACCGGGTGTCGTACGCGCTGATCCTGTCGGTCCAGGAACCGGTCGTCCCGGGCGACCGCTTCACCCAGCCGTGATCGTGCGGCTCTCCGGACCAGGTCGCAGTCAGGACCGAACGGATGAGCCCAGACGATCTGCGCGACTGGCTCCGGCTGCTGTCCTGCGTCTCACGCGGCGCCGCGCGCCGGCTGCTGGCGCGCCATGGCGGTCCCGGTGCCGTCCTGGCGGCCGGTCAGGCCGGCTGGGGGCAGGCGCTCTCGGCCGAGGAAGCTGAGCGGCTGCGCAGCGCGCCCACCGAGCTGGACCGCCTCGTGCGCCGGACCCAGGCGTGGCTGTCCGGCGGCGAGCGACGCTCGATCCTGCTGCTCAGCGACACCGATTACCCGTTCGCGCTGCTCAATACGGCGGACCCGCCGCTGATGCTGTACCTCGACGGCCGACGCGAGCTGCTGGGGCAGCGCTGCGTCGCCGTGGTCGGCAGCCGCCGACCCAGCCCCCAGGGCGACGAGAACGCGCGCCACTTCGCCGCGGGCCTGGGAGAAGCCGGCTTCTGCGTCGTGTCCGGGCTCGCGCAGGGCATCGATGGCGCGGCCCATGAGGCGGCGCTGCACACGCCCGGCGGCACGATCGCCGTGCTCGGCACCGGGCCGGACCAGGTCTACCCGCTCGGTCACGCCGAACTTTCCCGCCACATCGCCCGCCGCGGACTGCTGGTCAGCGAGTATTTCGTCGGCACGCCGCCAATGGCGCCGAATTTCCCGCAACGCAATCGCATCATCGCGGGCCTGTCGGAAGGCTGCCTGGTCGTGGAGGCGGCGCTGAAGTCCGGTTCGCTGATCACCGCGCGGCAGGCCTCGGAAGCGGGCCGCGAGGTATTCGCGATCCCCGGACCGATCCATGCTCCCCAGTCCAAGGGCTGCCACCACCTGCTCAAGCAGGGGGCCTGCCTGGTCCAGGAGCTGGACGACCTGCTCGCCGAGTTGCCGGCGCGGGGTTCGCCACGCGAGGCAGCGATTGATCCCGAGCCGGAAGCGGACGCCGAGGCCACGCCAGAACCCTCCGCAGCCCAGGACGACCACCCGCTGCTCCGGGCCATCGGCCGGGACACCGTCTCGCTCGAGCAGCTGTCGCAGCGCAGCGGCTGGCCGCAGGATGAGCTGAACGCCACCCTGCTGGACCTGGAGCTCGAGGGCCTCGTCGCCCGCCTCCCCGGCGCGCTGTTCCAGCGCCGTCGCCGGGCCTGAAGCGCCGTGGATGTCGACCTCCGCCGGGGCTCATTTCGGCCGGAAGGGCTTTCGGGCGGTCGGTTATAGTGCCCGCCATGTTCGACGTGCTCGTCTATCTGTACGAAACCTACTGGCGGCCCGACGCCTGCCCGGATCACGCCCAGCTGACCCGGAAATTGTCGGCAGTCGGCTTCGAGGATGACGAAATCCGCGACGCGCTGTCCTGGCTGGACGGCCTGGCCGCCTCGGCCCAATCGCACCACGGCGAGCCTGGCGAGCGCAGCCTGCGCATCTATACCCGCGAGGAGCAGGAGCACCTGGGCGAAAGCTCCGTCGGCTTCATCAGTTTCCTGGCCTCAGCCGGCGTGCTGCCGACCGCGATGCGGGAAATGGTGATCGACCGCGCGATGGCGATCCCCGGCGGCCCGCTGGACCTCGAGGACCTGAAGATCATCGTGCTGATGGTGTTCTGGAGCCTGGGCGAGGAGCCCGACGCGCTGATCCTCGACGAACTGTTCGTCGCGCCGGAAGAACGCCTGATCCACTGAACCGGGCGCCAGCGCTCAAAAAGAAACCGGCCCCGCATCGCGCGGCGCCGGTTTTTTCATTGGGGCGCCGGCAACAGCGCCCCGCCCTCACCCTCCCCTCACCCGCCCTCAGGCGAGCAGCCGGCTCGGATCGACCTCGAGCTTGGCCAGCGCGTTCCGCGTCGCCTTGACGGTCAGCGATTCATCCTGGGCGGGCAGCATCAGCCCGGCCTGCAGGAAAGCCGCCAGGCGGCTCAGCTGGAACAGCACGCCCCGCCCCTGCGGCGAGACGAACAGGATCAGATGGTGCCGCAGCCCGCGCCAGACCAGCTGGACCGGTTCCACCCGGCCCCGGTAGTCCAGCATGTACCAGCTGCCCACCTGCAGCTCGCGCGCCCAGGCCAGCATCGCCGGCGTCGGCGCGGCGCCGCCTTCGGCCACCACTTCCAGTCCGTCGCACTCGTGGCTGGACAGGTCGCGCACCAGCGTCTCGTTGA
Organism: Roseateles sp. 22389; assembly: GCF_052044995.1. Lineage (NCBI taxonomy): Bacteria > Pseudomonadati > Pseudomonadota > Betaproteobacteria > Burkholderiales > Sphaerotilaceae > Roseateles > Roseateles sp. 22389. The sequence goes on along the minus strand of NZ_JBQEOF010000011.1, from coordinate 42,114 downwards.
TCTCGCCCGCCTCGGGCGACGGCAGCATCGCCTCCAGCGTCTCGAGCTGGCTCATCAGGTCGTCCAGGCGCTCGCGCGGGATCGCCGCGGTCTTGGCGGTGAAGGCCGCCGCCAGCGCATTGTTCAGCGAACGGATGTGCTCATCCTGGCGCTCATGGCCCATGCCCGCGTGGCCCATGCCGTCGCGCAGCGTCTTGAGCAGCGGCGGCAGGCGCCGGATCACCTCGGCCCGGTCCTCGCGCGACACCTTCGCGCTGGCCGACCAGATCAGGTCGGCCGCGGCGCGCTTCATCGCCTTGGTCTGTTCGGCCTGCGGCCCGTAGCGCACACCGGTCACCGCCAGCACGTCGGCCCAGACCTGGAACAGGAAGTCGCGCACGCCGTCCTGCACCGGCACCTCGGACAGCATCTTGCGCAGCTCGATCGTGTACTGGATCGCCAGCGTCTCGCGCTGCTCCACCTGCTGCGCCAGCGACACGCCCTTCTTCGAGACCTCGTTCTCCTGCTCGAAGTAGTGGTCGAGGAATTTCTCGAACTCGGTCAGCACCGTCTGGAACACGCGCCGGCCGGTGTCGGGATAGGCCTCGACCACCTGCACGACGCGCTTGATCTCGCGCTCCAGCGCGTCGCCGATCTCGGCGGTGGACGTGCTGAAGCCCATGACGCAGGAGCCCATCCGGTCGATCAGGCGCCGCGCGGGATGGTCGTCGGTGGCGAAGAAGTCCGGCTCGCCCACGGCCACCCGCAGCACCGGCATCTGCAGCCGCGCGAACCAGACCCGGATCGCCGGCGGGATGCGCTCTTCCTGCAGGATGGCCTGGAAGAGCAAGGCGACCAGCTCGATGGTCGCGCGCTCGGCCGGCGTGTCGGCGGCGCTCTTGAGGACCTGCTTCAGCGCCTGGTTGCGATGGCGGATCTCGTCGAGCGCCTGCGGCGCCGTCAGTTGCTGGTCCACCGTGGCGACCTGGTCGGCGCGGCGCTGTACCGCTTCCTGGGCGTGATTGATCGCGGCGCTCAGGCGCGGTGAACCGCCCCGGGTGATCGGGCCTGCGCCCGACACGCCCGACGCACCGATCGGCGCCGCCGGCAGGCCGCTGCGGGTCGCCGGTCCGGGCATCGGCATGCCGGACCGCGCCGGCGCCTGCGCCAGTTCGGGCACGTGGCGCGCGAGCACCCGCTGCAGCTGCGCCATCACCTGCTGGGCCGACTGGCTGGCCGGGGTGCCGACGGGCACCGCCGGGCCGCCGGCCTGCGCGCCCAGCGGGGCGCCATGGGCCGTGGCCTGCGGCGCGATGCCGCCATGCGCGGTGGCCGGCCCCAGCGGCGCGGCCTGCGTCATCCCGCCGGCCGGCGCGTTGCGCCGGATGAAGGGGCGCAGGTCCACCTCGGGCATCACGCCCTGCTGGATCAGCCAGTGGTTGGCTTCGTGATAGGCCTCGTTCAGCAGCTGGGAGAACTCGTGGTGCAGCCAGCGCTGCAGCATCTGCCAGACGGAACTGCTCAGCCCCGCCTCGAACCAGGCATCGAGCACCAGCCTCGACAGGACCTGCGCGCGCAGCAAGTCCTGCTGGGCCAGGTCCTCGACGCGCTCCAGCGACTGCATGCGGTTGCGCAGGTCGCTGAACTCCCAGCTGGCCTTGTCCATCATGGCCAGCGCGAGTCGCGAGGCGATGATCTCGCGCTCGATCGTGTCGTCGCTGACCAGGGACAGGTTCTGGGGGCGGGAGGAGAGCGACGCCGAGCGCGAATCGCCGGCGCCGTGGTGGTACGCATGCCGCAGCGACTTGCCCAGCCGCGCATGCCAGGGCGTCGAGGCGCGCTGCCAGGCGTCGTAGGCATCGCGGCGGGCCATCTGCAGCGAGTGTTCGGCCGGCTGCGAGAGCAGGTCCTGCACCGCCGTGGTCAGGACCGCCATCATGGCGGGCAGCCCTCGCAGCAGCACCTCCGTGTGGACGCGCCGCGCTTGCGAAGCCAGGGCCTGGGATCTTGCGTCGGCGGCGGTCATCGAGCGTGAGGTTGAGGAGTGCGGACGACTCTACTACACGACCGCGCCGGCGTTGGGGTCGTCCGGATCGCCCTGCTTGGCGGGGCCGGCCTTGACCAGGTCCTCACGCTTGACGCCCAGCCACATCGCGATCGCCGCCGCGACGAAGACCGACGAGTAGATGCCGAACAGGATGCCGATGGTCAGCGCGACCGCGAAGTAGTGCAGCGTCGGGCCGCCGAACAGCAGCATCGACAGCACCATCATCTGCGTCGAGCCGTGCGTGATGATCGTGCGGCTGATCGTGGACGTGATCGCGTGGTCGATGACCTCGTGCGTGTTGAGCTTGCGGTACTTGCGGAAGGCCTCGCGGATCCGGTCGAAGATGACCACCGACTCGTTCACCGAGTAACCCAACACCGCCAGGATCGCCGCCAGCACCGCCAGCGAGAACTCCCACTGGAAGTAGGCGAAGAAGCCCAGGATGATCACCACGTCGTGCAGGTTGGCGATGATGCCGGCCACGGCGAACTTCCACTCGAAGCGGAAGGCCAGGTACAGCATGATGCCGATCACGGTGAAGCCCAGCGCCATCGCGGCGTCGTGGGCCAGCTCCGCGCCGACGGACGGGCCGACGACCTCGCTGCTGGTCAGCTTCAGCGGCTCGGCGCCGTTGACCGCGCAAGCCTGCTTGCTCACCGACTCCCCTTGCGGGGTGACTTCCTGGTGGGCCACGACCTTGCCCTGCTCCGCCTTGCACAGCTCGCCGAAGACGCGGTCGACCAGCTCGGTCTGCTTGACGTCGGGCTTCACCGGCAGGCGGATCAGCACGTCGCGCGAGGTGCCGAAGTTGGTCACCTGGATCTCGCCGAAGCCCATCTGCTCGACGATGTGACGGGTCCGGTTGACGTCCGCCGCCTGCGCGTACTGGACCTGGATCACCGTGCCGCCGGTGAACTCGATCGAGAAGTGCAGGCCCTTGGTGACCAGGAAGAACACCGCGGCGACGAAGGTGAGGAAGGACACGGCGTTGAGGATCAACGCGTGCTTCATGAACGGGATGTCCCGTTTGATTCGGAAGAATTCCATGGCGTTGTGCGCTCTCTTCTCTGCGGGGGGCCGGCGCTCAGCGCGCCTCGGCGGCCGGGGCGTCGCCGTCCGGCGTGCCGGGGGTGGCGTCCGGCTTCCAGACGGTGCCGATGGACACGGACTTCAGGCGCTTGCGGCGGCCGTACCAGAGGTTGACCAGCGCGCGCGAGAACATCACCGACGAGATCATCGAGGTGATGATGCCCAGGCAGTGCACGACCGCGAAGCCCTTGATCGGGCCGGAGCCGAAGGCCAGCAGCGCCAGGCCCGCGATCAGCGTCGTGACGTTGGAGTCCAGGATGGTGGCCCAGGCGCGCTCATAGCCGGCGTGGATCGCCTGCTGCGGCGCCATGCCGGCGCGCAGTTCCTCGCGCACCCGCTCGTTGATCAGCACGTTGGCGTCGATGGCCATGCCCAGCACCAGCGCGATGGCCGCGATGCCGGGCAGGCTCAGCGTGGCCTGCAGCATCGACAGCACCGCCAGCAGCAGCAGCAGGTTGAAGCCCAGCGCCACCGCCGAGAACACACCGAACATCATGTAGTACAGGCACATGAAGATCGCCACGGCGACGAAGCCCCAGGTGACCGACGCGATGCCCTTGTCGATGTTGTCCTTGCCCAGCGACGGGCCGATGGTGCGTTCCTCGATGATCTCCATCGGCGCGGCCAGCGAGCCGGCGCGCAGCAGCAGCGCGCTGTCGCTGGCTTCCTGCGCGGACATGTTGCCGCCGGTGATCGAGAAGCTGTTGCCCAGCTCGCCGCGGATGACCGGCGCGGTCACGACCTGGCCCTTGCCCTTCTCGAACAGGATGATGGCCATGCGCTTGCCGATGCTCTCGCGCGACACGTCCTTCATGATGCGGGCGCCCTTGGCGTCCACCTTCAGGTTGACGGAGGGCTGGTGGTTCTCGTCGAAGCCGGGCTGGGCGTCGTTGAGGTTGTCGCCGGTCAGCACCACCTGGCGCTTGACGATGATCGGGGCGCCATCTCTTTCGGTGAAGCGCTCGGTGCCGAAGGGCACCGGGCCGGTGCCGGCCAGCGCGGCCTGCGCCTCGGCGCTGTCGTCGACCATGCGCAGCTCCAGCGTCGCGGTGCGGCCGATGATGTCCTTGGCCTTGGCCGTGTCCTGCACGCCCGGCAGCTGCACGACGACGCGGTCGCGGCCCTGCTGCAGGATCACCGGCTCGGCCACGCCCAGTTCGTTGACCCGGTTGTGCAGCGTGGTGATGTTCTGCTTGATCGCGGCGTCCTGGACGGCGATCTCGGCCTTGGGCGTGAGCGAGCCGCTCAGGCGCAGCTCGGTGCCGGCGCCGGTGGCGGTCCAGGCGAAGTCGGGCACCTGCTCGCGCAGCAGGTTCAGCGCCTGCGTGCGGGTGGCCTCGTCGCGGAAGTTGATGGCGACGTCGTTGCCTTCGCGGGTGATGCCGGCGTGGCGGATGTTCTTGTCGCGCAGCATGGTGCGGACGTCGGAGGCCATCGATTCGGCCTTCTTCGTCAGCGCGGCCTTCATGTCGACCTGCATCAGGAAGTGGACGCCGCCGCGCAGGTCCAGGCCCAGGTACATCGGGAACGCATGCAGCGAGGTCAGCCAGTCGGGGCTGCGCGAGACCAGGTTGAGCGCGACGATGAAGGTCGGGTCGGAGGTCTCGTTGCCGTTGAGGGCCTTGGCGATCGCGTCCTTGGCCTTGATCTGGGCGTCGGTGTCATGGAAGCGGGCGCGCACGGAGCCGGCTTCCAGGTGCACGAAGTCGGGCGTGACGCCGACCTGCTGGATCGCCTGCTCGACGCGCTGCCGGATGGCGTCGTCGACCTTGACGGTGACCTTGGCGCTGGACACCTGCACCGCCGGCGCTTCGCCGAACAGGTTGGGCAGCGTGTAGATCAGGCCCACGAGCAGCGCCACGACGAGCAGCGCGTACTTCCACAGCGGATAACGGTTCATGAGGAGATCCTCTGAAAACCAGGCGCCTCGCCCTTCCGCGCTCGGCGTCGGGCCGGCGGGCGCCACTGAAAGCGGACCCGGCCGGTGCGGGGCACGGGCCGGGTCGTCAGGGAGCGGTCACGCGGATCGAGCGGATCGCGCGGGCCGCCCCGGGTCGGGTTGTCGGATTACTTCGAGACGGTGCCCTTGGGCAGGACCTGCACGACCGAGGTGCGCTGGACCTGGATCTCGACGCCGGAGGCGATCTCGACGCTCAGGTACTGCTCGCCGATCTTGCTGACCTTGCCGAGCATGCCGCCGGCGGTGATGACCTCGTCGCCCTTGGACAAGGCCTCGACCATCGCCTTGTGCTCCTTCTGGCGCTTCATCTGGGGACGGATCATCACGAAGTACATGACGACGAACACGGCCACCAGGGGCAGCATCTGCAGGAAGCCGCTGGTCGGGTCGGCCGAGGCGGCGCCCGCGGTCTGGGCAAAAGCGTTGGAAATAAACACGTCGATATCCCTCAGGAAAGGCGTTGGCGCGAGCCCGGTGGCCGGCGCGCCGCCGGGCGCGAGGCCCGGACGTACGGAAGAACCGGTGATTGTATGCGGCCCGTCCGGCCGGCCCGGCGCCCGCCGGACGCGGATTTAACTGGGGTTGACCTGCGCAAAGTCAATCCAATACCGTCCCGGGAAGCCCGCCGGGTGGACCTGCGATGATCCGCACCCATGACTTCGGACACCCTCGAACTGCAGGACGTCGAGAAACGCCGCCAGGCGGACCAGGCCTATGACGCGATCGAGACCCTGATCGCGACGCTGCAGTTGCGCCCGGGGGCGCCGGTGGTGGAGTCGGAGCTGATCGCCCGCATTGGCCTGGGGCGCACGCCCACGCGCGAGGCGCTGATGCGGCTGGTCGCCAGCGGCCTGATCGCGCAGCAGCCGCGCCGCGGCCTGCTGGTCAGCGACATCCCGCTGGCCGAGCACCTGGACCTGCTGGAGGCGCGCCGGCCGCTGGAGCGGCTGATCGCCTGCTGCTCGGCGCGGCGGGCCTCGCCGGCGCAGCGCTCGGCGTTGCTGGCCTGCGCCGGGCGCATGGCCGAGGCGGCCGAGCGCCAGGACCTGGAGGCCTACATGCGGGTCGACCAGCAGCTCGACCGCGTCAACCATGCGGCCTGCCGCAACCGCTACGCGGTGGCGGCGGTGCTGCCGATGATCATCCAGTGCCGGCGCTTCTGGTACGCGTACCGGCACCTGGGCGACGTCGCCAGCGGCGCCCGGGCCCACCAGCGCCTGGCCGAGACCATCGCCAGCGGGGACGGCGAGGCGGCCGCCGAGGCCTCCGACGCCCTGATGGCGCACTTGCGCAACTTCACGCAACAGGTGATCGCATGAATGTCCTGCCCACCCCGGCCCGGCTCGTCGACGCGCATGTCCGCGGCGTGCTGACCCGCATCGTCGTCAGCGGCGGCCCCGCGCTGGCTGGCACGTCGATGACCGAGCGGCTGGCGACCTTCAACGCCGGCCACGATGCCTGGCGGAGCGCGCTGACCGGTGCGCCGCGCAGCGCGCCCGGCACGCAGGCCGCGTTGCTGACCGAGCCCGAGCGGCCCGGCAGCCTGGTGGGCGTGCTGTTCCTGGCGGCCACCGGCCCGGTGGCGCCGACGCCGGACGGCCTGGTCGCGGTGCTCGCCGCGCTGGCGCATGTGGGTCGCCTGCGGCCGGGCCCGGTGCGGCTGGACACGCCCGAGGGCACGATCGCCGCGAGCTTCGCGCTGGACGGCAGCGTGCGCTTCGACGATCCGGCGCTCGAGGCGCCCGAGGGCCGCGGTCACATCCTCTTCGACGGCACCCTGGTCGCCGAGCCGGACGATCCGCTGGCCTGGGGCGCGCCGGCGGCGGCATCGCCGGGCGCGGCCGCGGTCGGCGGCGATTGAACCGGCCGCGGCCGAATCCGGTGGGACAGCTGGCCCGGGCCGCGACGGATGGCGGTCTTGCCGGCGCGGCTCATCGCAGGCTCACCCGGGCAACGCTGATCTGCGTCGTGCCATCGGGCAGCGGCTTCACCGCCACGACGCGGAAGTCCTTGGGCAGGCCGACCTTGTAGAGCCGGCCGCCGGCGTCGGGCTTGTCGTCGTCGCAGGTGAGCGGGCCGCCGTCCCTGGGCTTGCCGCGCGGCGCATCGGCCGCGCCGCAGTCGAGCGGCGTGCCGTAGCGCGCGAGCGCGCGGCGGTAGAAGCGGCCGACGCGGTCCACGTCGTCCTGGCTCTGGAACTTGCCCGCGGCCAGGCGCATGCCGAAGAGGCCGCCCCACAGGCTCATCCGCACGCCGGACTTGTCCTCGTCGCGGTCCTTGTAGGGCACGGCGCCCGGATACAGCGGCGTCTCGAGGTCGACGCCATCGGCCTTCGCGTCGAAGGTGATGCCGGCGCTGAAGCCCTCCGAGGGCGGCGGCGGTGGCGGCGCCGGTTGAGCGCAGGCGCCGAGCGCCAGCGTGATCGCCGACAGCAGCAGCGCGTTGCGACGATGCCGGCCGGCGGGGCCGGGCGCGGCGTGGCGGTCGGAAGAGGTGGACATCGGGCGCTCCGTGGTTCGCTGAATGCGGCGCACTCTACGAACCGACGCGACGCGCGGCGTCCCCGCGGCGACGGACTGCATGACCGGCGGGACGAAGCGCAGCCCTGAAGGAATGCCCGCACGAAGTCCACATGAGGTCCATGGGAGGCCCACGCGAGGCCCGCGTCACGCCGCCGGGGCTCAGCCGCGCCGGCGCAGCGTCCACAGCGCCGCCGCGATGAGTCCGACGCCCGCCAGTTGCGCCGGCCCCAGCGCGCGGCCGTAGACGAGCCAGTCGACCAGCACCGCCGTGCCCGGATAGACGAACTGCAGCACCGCGATGCGGCCCGTGCCCAAGCGCGCCATGCCGGCGTAGAGCACGACGTAGGCCAGCCCGGTGTGCAGCACGCCCAGCCCCGCCAGCCACCCCCAGGCGGCGCCCCAGGCCGGCCAGCCGTGCATCAGCGGCCACGGCAACAGCACCAGTGCGCCGACGACGCACTGCCCCGCCGACAAGGCGAAGGAGCCGGCGCGATCGGCCTCGACCTTGGCGATGAAGCTGGCGGCCGCATAGCTGATCGATCCGAGCAGGCACATCAGCACGCCGGAGACATAGCCGGGCAGCTCGCTCGCGCGCCCGCCGGCGGTGGCGCCGAAGGCGTCGTCCGCGATGCCGGTGGCCAACGCCAGCCCGCACAGCGCCACCGCCGCGGCGAGCCACTGGGCGCGGTCCACGCGCTCGCGCAGCCAGAACGCGCCCATCGCCATCAGCCAGAAGGGTTGCACGTGGAAGACGACGGTGGACACGGCGATCGAGCAGCGCGGGATGGCCGCGAAGAACAGCCCCCAGTTCAGCACCGTCAGCGCGCCGACAGCGATCACGGCGACCAGCGGCCGGCCCCGCAGCCGGAAGAGCTCCCCCAGCCGGCCGCGCGCGGCGCCCCAGAGCAGCAACGCTGCCAGCCCGAACACGCAGCGAAACCACACGGTCGTGGCCGAGTCCTGCGCCGCCTCTTCGACGAAGACGCCGATGGTGCCGAGCAGCAGGCCGCCGCCGATCATCAGCAGTTGGCCTTCGCGCAACCGCCTGACGGGCGCCCCCGGCCCGGGACTCGCGACAGTCCCGGGCGTCATCGCCGGCGCCATCGCGGACGCCATTGCGGGTCCCATTGCGGGTCCCATTGCGGGCCCCATCGCAGGCGTCATCGCGGACGCCACGGTGGGCATCGCGCTCGGCGTGGAATCGGGCAGGGCCCCGGTGGCGTCGGCACTGGCCGGTGTCACGGCGACGCGGGATGGGACGAATGAAGTCATGCGGCGAGTCTGCGGCTCGACAGACCGGCAGCAAAGCGAATCCTTTTCACGCTTAGCATCACGGATTCGAATGCTCGCCCGGGCGGCGGAGGATGGGATGTCGTCGACCGACCTTCAACTGGACTGGCTGCGCGCCTTCGTCGCGGCGGTGGATGCGGGCTCGCTGACGGCGGCCGGGCAGTGGGTGCATCGCTCGCAGTCGGCGCTCAGCATGCAGATCGCGAAGCTGGAGCGCGCGGTCGGACAGCCGGTGCTGGTGCGCACGCCGCGCCGGCTCGACCTCACGCCCGCCGGCCGCGAGCTGCTCGGCCATGCGCGGCGCCTGATCGCACAGCACGACGAGGCGGTGCAGGCGCTGCGGCGCGAGACGCTGCACGGACGGCTCACCATCGGCGTGCCGGAGGACTATGCGGTGCCCTACCTCACGCCGGTGCTGCGCGACTTCGCCGGCCGCCACACCGCGGTGGAACTGACGCTGGTCTGCCAGCAGTCGACGGTGCTGATCCCGCGGCTCGCGCGTGGCGAAGTCGATGTCGCCGTGGTCACGCGCGATCGCGCCGGGCGCGGGCAGCCGCTGTTCGAGGAGCCGCTCGCGTGGTTCGGCGCACCGCGCTTCGAGGCCTGGCGCCAGACGCCGCTGCCGGTGGCCGTCTACGAATCGGGCAGCCTCGCGCGCAAGGCGGCCCTGGCGGCGCTGGCCGCGTTGAAGCGGCCCTACCGCATCGTCTGCGACAGCGCGAGCCCGGCCGGCATGCTGGCGGCGGTCGAAAGCGGCCTGGCGATCGCGCTGTTCACGCGCTGCAGCGTGCCGGACGGCATGGAGTTGCTGGACGAGCGCCATGGCATGCCGCCGGCCACCTCGCTGCCGGCGATGTCGGTGGTGCTGATGCGGAGCAAGGCCTCGGCCGGGTCGGCGGCGGCGGACGCCTTCGCGGGCCAGGTCTTGCGCACGCTGGCGCGCAGCCGCAGCGGCTCGACTATGCTGCGCCGATGATGCTGCTCCGCGGGCTGCGGCCGCTCCTCTTCCTGCTGCTGGCCGGCGTCGCGCTGGCGACCGGGACTCACGCCTGGGCCGCCGAGCCGCTGAGGATCGGCTCGAAGCGCTTCACCGAAAGCTACATCCTGGCCGAGATCCTCGCGCAGACGGCGCGGGCCGGGGACCCCGCCGCCGCGGTCGAGCTGAAGCAGGGGCTGGGCAACACGGCCATCGTCCATGCAGCGCTGAAGGCCGGCAGCATCGATGTCTACGCCGAATACCTCGGCACGATCGAGCGGGAGATCCTCGGTCACGCGACGACCGGCGCGCCGCTGGCGCAGCTGCAGGCCGAGCTGCGGCCGCTGGGGTTGGCGATCGGCGTGCCGCTGGGCTTCAACAACGGCTACGCGCTGGCGATGCGGTCGGCACGGGCGCGGGCGCTCGGGCTCACGGCGGTGTCGCAGCTGAAGGGACAGCCGGCGCTGCGGCTGGGCCTCAGCAACGAGTTCCTGGGACGTGCCGACGGCTGGCCGGGGCTGTCGCGGCGCTACGCGTTGCCGCAGACGCCGACCGGACTCGATCACGGGCTGGCGTACCGCGCGCTCGCCGACGACCAGATCGATGTCACCGACGTCTACACGACCGATGCGCAGATCGCGGCGCTCGACCTGACGGTGCTCGCCGACGATGCCGGCTTCTTCCCGCGCTACGACGCCGTGCTGCTGTATCGCGTCGACCTGCCGCGCCGGCATCCGCGCGCCTGGGCAGCGCTGCAGACGCTGCGCGGGCGCATCGACGAGGCCGCGATGATCGCGATGAACGCGCAAGCGGAGATCCAGCGGCAGCCGTTCGACGCGATCGCGCGAGCTTTCCTCGCCAAGTCGCGTAGTCAGGCGGTAGGTGCGCCCGCCGCCGCGTCGGCATCAGCATCGGGATCGGCACCCGCGTCGGCATCGACACCCGTAGCGGCATCAACACCCGCATCGCCGTCGGCATCGGCGTCGACGCCCGCATCGGGGTCCTCGCCCAGGCTCGAGCCCGGCGTCGCGCGCTCGACGTCCGGCCTGTGGGCTCGCATCGCGGGGCCCGACCTCGGCCGGCTCACCGCGCAGCATCTGACGCTGGTGCTGGGCGCCGTCGGTCTGGCCGCGCTGGTCGGCGTGCCGCTCGCCGTCGCGCTGCATCCGTGGCCGCGCTGGCGCGAGGCGCTGCTGGCCGCCTGCGCGCTGCTGCAGACGGTGCCGTCACTGGCGATGCTCGCGCTGCTGATCTGGGCGATGGACCGGATCGGGCCGGTGCCGGCGCTGGTCGCGCTGACGCTCTACGCGCTGCTGCCCGTGCTGCGCAACTGCACCGTCGGGCTCAGCGAGGTGCCGCAGGGGCTCACCACCGCAGGGCGAGCGCTCGGCCTCACTCGCGGCCAGGTGCTGCGCTCGATCCAGCTGCCGCTCGCGCTGCCTGTCATGCTGGCGGGCCTGCGCACGGCCACCAGCCTCTCCATCGGTACCGCGACGATGGCCGCCTTCATCGGCGCCGGCGGCTACGGCGAACGCATCGTCACCGGCCTGGCGCTGAACGACCAGGCGCTGCTGCTCGCCGGCGCGCTGCCCGCGGCGGCGCTGGCGCTGGCGCTGGAGGCCACCTTCGGCGCGATGAACTGGTGGCTGGCGAGACGCCGGCGCGGCTGACGCCGTCGGCGGCATGGCCTCGAGGCCGGGCGCTCAAGCGGGTGAGCCGGCGCCGAACTCGCTGTCCATGGCCGCATAACAGCGCTGCTGCGCGGCGGACCAGTCGCCCAGTTGCGCGGGCTGCAGGCCCGGCTGCATCAACTGGCGCAGCGCGACGGACTGGGCTTGCCGCACCAGCACCGCCAGCACCGCCGACGCTGCGCCGCGCCCGGGGCGAGGCGCGAGCGCCTCGGCGACCTGCGGCGGAAACCCCCAGTGCTCGACGATCTGCGCCGACCAGGTGGCCGTCAGCGGCAGCAGTTGGCGATGCAGACCCTCCCGATCCAGCGGCGGCACCGAGGGCGCCGACATCGCGTCCAGCACGCGCAGCAGGGCCATCAGGCCGAGCTGCGAGCTGAGCCCGGCCAGGTAGGCGGCGAACTCGTCGTCCCCGGCGTTGGCCAGCCGCCGCGTGGCGAAGGCGGTGCGTTCGCTCAGGTCCCAGAGCAGCGTGCCCGCCCGGCTGCCGTAGCGGCCCTTGCCCTGATGGAAGATCGGCCGCATCGCGGCGCCCATCACCAGTTGATCCAGCCCCTGCTGACCCAGCACCGTCACCGCGCCCGACAGGTCGGTGATCTCGCGCTCGGGCCGGTAGCGCGGCGAATTGGCCAGCCGCATCAGCTCGCCGACCAGGCTGGGATCGCGCGACAGCAGCTGCACCAGCTCCGCCCGCGCGACATCCGGTCGGCGCGCCAGCCGCATCAGCTGCGGCAACACCGCCGGCAGGCGCGGCAGTTGGTCGGCCCACTGGGAGCCACGCTGCCCCTGCAGGCGCTGCATCAGCCCCTGCTCGCCGGCGGACGGCGGCACGTCCTTGAGCCGCGACAGGCCCAACAGCCGCGCGCTGAACTGCAACCACTCCGGCGAGGCCTCGAGCGCGGGGAAGACGATCTCGCCGCCGGTGTAGACCGCCGTCTGGGTCGACACCTGGCTGGGCCCGTGCGAGTGCGCCGACGCGAACGGCTGCGACGGCGGTGACGCGGCCGCGCCCGGTCCCGCCGGTGCGGCGGACGGGGCCGCCGGCCGCGCGGTCGCGTCGGCGGAGGAAGCAGGCCGACCGGCCGACGTGGCATCGCCGGAGCCGGACAGCAGTTTGCGGAGGGAGGACAGGAGCGCCATGGTGGGAAGTCGGCGGATTATGGTGGGCACCGCCCGCGCGCGTTCCGGCCAGCTCGCGTCACTCCCCCGATTCGGGGTGGGCGCGGCCCGGCTGTCGACGCCGTGTCGATTCCGGCTGGCGCCGTTCGTCGTCTGCAGGTGACCCACCCTTGACCGAAGGAGATTGCGATGACTGCTTCCGTACCCGCCGTCCCCCCCGCGACCGGCGCGACGCCCTACCTCACCATCCGTGGCGCCGCCGCGGCGATCGATTTCTACCAGCGCGCCTTCGGCGCCAAGCTCGAGTTGCGGCTCGACGCGCCGGACGGCGTGATGCATGCCGAGCTGAGCGTGGGCGGCGCGAAGTTCATGTTGACCGAGGAGCGCTCGCACTGCGGCGCGCTCAGCCCCTTGAGCCTGAACGGCAGCGCCACGACGGTGGTGCTCTACGTGCCCGACGTCGACGCGACGGTGAAGACCGCCGAGGGCGCCGGCGCCAAGGTGGAGATGCCGGTGGCTGACCAGTTCTGGGGCGATCGCATGGGGGTGATCGCGGATCCGTTCGGCCACAAGTGGATGCTGGCCACCCACAAGGAGGATGTCTCCGAGGCCGAGCTCAAGGCGCGCATGGCCCGGATGTTCGCCGAGGGCCAGCCGGGCTGACGCCCCGTCGGCGTGCGCCGCGACCGGCCTCGCGCGGTGCCGGCCCAGTGCGGCTGGCTCAGTGCGGCTGGCTCAGTGCGGCTGGCTCAGTGCGCCTGGCGACTCGCGCCCAGGTAGGTCTCGATGACCCGCGGATCCTTGGCCAGGTCCGCGGCCTTGCCTTCGAGCGCGATCTCGCCGGTCTCCAGCACGTACCCGTAGTCGGCGACCTCGAGCGCCGCGCGGGCGTTCTGCTCGATGAGGAGGATGGATACGCCGGCCTCGCGCAACTGCGCGACGATGCGGAACACCTCCTTGACGATCAGCGGCGCCAGGCCGAGGCTGGGCTCGTCGAGCATCAGCAGCTTGGGCCGCGCCATCAGCGCGCGCCCGACGGCCAGCATCTGCCGCTCGCCGCCGGACAGCGTGCCCGCCAGCTGCGCGCGGCGTTCCTTCAGGCGCGGGAACAGCGCGTAGACGCGCTCCAGCTCATCGCGCCAGTCCTTCTGGCCCAGGCGCATCGGCCGGAAGCCACCGAGCACCAGGTTGTCCTCGACCGACATCGTCGTGAACAGCTCGCGCTTCTCCGGTACCAGCGCGAGACCCTTCATCACGCGCTCCTCCAGGCCCAGGCCGTTGACGTCCTCGCCGTCGAACAGCACCTGGCCGCGCGCGGGCAGCACGCCCATCAGCGCATTGAGCGTGGTGCTCTTGCCGGCGCCGTTGGGGCCGATCACCGTGACCACCTCGCCCTGGCGCAGCCGCAGGTCCAGCCCGGTGAGCACCTCCGCGCGCCCGTAGCCGGCGTGCAGGCCGCTGACCTTCAACAACTCGCTCATGTCAGTGTTCCGTTCCCAGGTAGGCCGCGCGCACCTCGGGGCTGGCCTGCACCTCGGCGGGCGTGCCCTCGATCAGCTTGGTGCCGAACTCCATCACGACGATGCGGTCGGTCAGGCCCATCACGAAGTCCATGTCGTGCTCGACCAGCAGGATGCTCATTCCCTCGGCGCGCAGCTGCCGCAGCACCGCGGCCAGCGCCTGCTTCTCCTTGTGGCGCAGCCCGGCGGCCGGCTCGTCGAGCAGCAGCAGCGACGGGTCCGCGCACAGCGCCCGGGCGATCTCCATCAGCCGCTGCGGCCCCAGCGCCAGGTTGCCGGCCAGCTCGTGCAGGTGGTCCTGCATGCCGATGCGGCGCAGCTGCGATTCGGCCTCGGCGAACAGGCGCCGCTCCTCGGCGCGGTCCAGCCGCAGCATCGCCTTCGCCGTGCCGCTGTGCGAGCGCAGGTAGCCGCCCAGCGCGACGTTCTCCAGCACCGTCATGTCCGCGATCATCTTCACGTGCTGGAAGGTGCGCGAGAGGCCGCGACGCGCGATCTGGCGCGCAGGCAGCCCGGTGATGGATTCGCCGGCGAAGCGCAGCTCGCCGCTGGTCGCCGGCAGCACGCCGGAGACCAGGTTGAAGGTCGTGGACTTGCCGGCGCCATTGGGGCCGATCAAGCCCATGATCTCGCCGGCGCGCAGCTCGAAGCTGACATCGTTCACCGCCACCAGGCCGCCGAACTGCTTGCGCAGCCTGTCGACCCGCAGCAGCACCGAGCCGGCCGGCGGCTTGGGACGCGACGCGAGCGCGGCCGCGCCCTCCCAGTCCCGTTCCCGAGGGGCCGCCGGCCACCAGCGCGACAGCAGCCCCTGCAGCGACGGCCACAGCCCCTTGGGCGCGTACTTCAGCATGAGCACCAGCACGATGCCGAGCACGATGATCTCGAAGTTGCCGTTGCTGCCCAGCAGCGCGGGCAGCAGCTCCTTGAGCTGGTCCTCGATGATCTTGAACACCCCGGCGCCCACGAAGGCGCCCCAGACGCTGGACACGCCGCCGACGACGGCCATGAACAGGTATTCGATGCCCATCTTCAGGCCGAAGGGGCTGGGGTTCACCGTGCGCTGGACATGCGCGAACAGCCAGCCCGACACCGAGGCCAGCAGCGCCGCGATCAGGAAGATCACGACCTTGTAGCGGAAGGTGGAGACGCCCATGGCCTCGGCCATCACCGTCGCGCCGCCGAGCGCCCGGATCGCCCGCCCGGGCCTCGAGTCCAGCAGGTTGCGCACGGCGATCGCGCCGACGATCGCGAACAGCCAGATCAGGTAGTAGATGGCGCGGCCGTCGGCCAGGCTGATGCCGAAGAGCTCGATGGCCGGCACGCCGAGCAGGCCGTCGTACTTGCCCAGCGACTCCATGTTGGCGATCGAGAAGTTCAGGCTCAGCGCCCAGGCGATGGTGGCCAGCGGCAGGTAATGGCCGGACATGCGCAGCGTGATCAGCGCCAGCACCAGCGCGATCGCCAGCGTGATCGCCAGGCCCGCGGCCAGGCCCAGCCACGGCGACAGGCCGTAGCGCGCGCTGAGCAGCGCCGTCGTGTACGCCCCCACCCCGACGAAGGCGGCCTGGCCGAAGGACGTCAGGCCGCCGACGCCAGTCAGCAGCACCAGGCCGAGCGCGACCAGCGCGAACATGCCGATGTAGTTCAGCTGCGTGATCCAGAACTCGGGCACGGGCAGCAGCGGCAGTACCGCGAGCACCGCCAGCAGCAGCGCCGGCGCGAGGCGGCGCGACCATGGGCGCGCCGCGGCGGGCACGGGGGGCACGGGGGGCGAGGCCTTCATGGCGGCTCGGTCGGAGCTCACGTCAATGCTCTTCATGGTGCGGGTCGCGCCAGCTGCGCCACAGCAGCACCGGCAGGATGGTGGTGAAGACGATGACCTCCTTGAAGGCGCTGGCCCAGAAGGAGCTGAAGGACTCGATCAGGCCGACGAGCAGCGCGCCCAGCGCCGCGCCGGGGTAGCTGGAGAGCCCGGCGAAGACCGCGGCCACGAAGCCCTTCAGGCCGATGAGGAAACCGCTGTCGTAGAAGATCGTCGTGGTCGGGCTGATCAGGATGCCGGACAGCGCGCCGATGAAGGCCGCCAGCGTGAACGAGAGCCGCCCGGCCGAGGTGCTGGAGATGCCCATCAGCCGCGCGCCGAGCCGGTTCACCGCGGTCGCGCGCAGCGCCTTGCCGTAGAGGCTTTTCTCGAAGAACAGCCACAGCGCCACGATCAGCGCGGCCGAGGCCATCACGATGATCAGCGTCTGGCCCGAGAACATCAGCGGCCCGGCCGCGTAGCTCGCGTCCCAGAAGCTCGGATTGCGCGAGCCCTCCGCGCCGAAGAACACCAGGCCCAGCCCGGTCAGCGCGAAGTGCACGCCGACCGAGACGATCAGCAGCACCAGCACCGAGGCGTCGGCCAGCGACTGGTAGGCCAGGCGGTACAGCAGCCCGCCCATCGGCGTGACCACCGCCAGCGTCAGCAGCGCCTGCGCCACCAGCGGCAGCTTCATCGGCGCCAGCCAGAGCGCGCACAGCCCGATCGCGACGCCGGGCACGGCGCGCAGCGCGATCGGCACCAGTTCCGCCGCGAGGCGTCCGGCGCGCGCGGCGGCGATCAGGTCCAGCACCGCCGCCAGCAGCGCCATCGCGATCAGGAAGTGGATCGTCAGCGGCGTGTGGCCGAGCTGCAGTCCCGCCAGCGTCAGCGCGCCGAAAGCGACGAATTCCCCCTGAGGAATGAAGATCACCCGCGTGACCGCGAACACGAGGACCAGGGCCAGTGCCAGCAGCGCGTAGATCGCGCCGTTGGTCACCCCGTCCAGCACCAGGATGCTTGCAATCGCCCCGTCCACCTTGTCTCCTGTCGTGGTGCCGGGCGGGGCCGTTGATCGCGCGCCGCCGATGCGTGCCGGCGGCGTCGCGAACGCTCCGAAGGCCATCGCCCGGGGTTGGTCGTTCATGCGACGTGTGGCGACCGACTCTAGCGGGAAGCCCTCGGCGCTCCGTCAGTGGATGCCGCATTGACATTTCGCAATTGATTAATCCGACCGGTCGGTCGAAGTTGAGGCTCGTTGGGACGGTTTGTGCTACGCGCCGCTTCGCTAGACTGCGCCGCCATGCCTCAACACATCCCCGCGCTGGAGATCGACGGACCGCTCGCCCGCGTGACGCTGCGGCGGCCGCATGTCGCCAACCGCCTCGAGCTGATCGACCTGCAGACGCTGCAGGCCCACCTGCGCGAGGTCGAGGCCACGCCCTCGGTCCGCGTGCTGTTGCTCCGCGCCGAGGGCCGGCATTTCTGCAGCGGCTTCAACATCGACGCGGTGCCCGGCGTGGACGCGGGCGCCTTGTTCGAGTCGCTCACCGACGCCTGGGAACAGGCGCGGCCGGTGACGGTCGCGGCCCTGCAGGGCGGTGTCTACGGCGGCGCCACGGACCTCGCGTTGGCCTGCGATTTCCGGCTCGGCGTGCGGCAGTGCGAGATGTTCGTGCCCGCCGCGCGATTGGGGCTGCACTTCTATCGCGGCGGCATGGAGCGGTACGTGAACCGGCTGGGGCTGTCGATGGCCAAGCGGGTGCTGCTGGCCGGCGAGACCCTGGACGCCGAGGCGATGCACGCCAGCGGTTTCCTGGATCACCTGCTGGACGACGGCGAGGCGCTCCAGGCGGCGGCGCAGTCCCTGTGCGAGCGGCTCTGCGGCTTCGCGCCGCTGGCGCTCGCCGGCATGAAGCGCCATCTGAACGCGATCGCCAACGGCCGGCTCGACACCGAGGCGCTGCGCGCGGACATCGCGGTGTCGAACGCGTCGGAGGATCTGGCGGAAGGCGTTCGCGCCTGGCAGGAGAAACGCGCGCCCAGGTTCAATGGCCGCTGATCCACGCCCTGAAGAGGGAACGACGGGGGAACGACGGGGAATGAGGGGGACGGCCGCCGCCGGCGAGGTCAGGCGGTGGTCAGACGGTTTCCAGCTCGTGGCGCCAGGCATGCAGGTGCAGGCAAGCCTTCGCGGTGGCGCGGCGCAGGTCGAGTTCCTCGCGTTTGGTCCACACGCGGGCCTGGTCGCGCTCCCCCAGCGCGATCACGCCAAAGGTCCTGCCGTTGATCTGGCCGCTGACGTCCAGCATCGCGCGCCAGGTGGGCGGCGGCTGCAGGGTGCTCAGACGGGGATCGGTGCGCGCATCGGCGCAGTTGAAAACGCCTTCGGACAGCAAGGTGTCGAAATAACCGGGATAGGCGCGCTGCTCGCAGACCGGCGGTTGGCGGCTCGGTCCGTCGATCGCATGGGCGCCGAGGCAGCGCAGGCGGTAGGCGCCCGGTTCGCCGTCCAGCAGCCACAGGCTGGCGTGCGAACTGCGGAAGTGGCCGCACAGGGCCTCGCTGATGGCCTGCGCGTAGCGCTCGGCCAGTTCGCCGGCGGTGTCCAGGCCGCTGTCGCGGGCCTCGGTCGCCGGCCATTCCAGTTCCTGACTGGCCGCCCGCATGGCGGCAAACAGCCCCTCGATCCTTTCCATCGTTGCGCTCGCTCCCTCATGTGTCCTTGTCATTGACGCCACGGTGAACGGCGCGGGCGGCATTCTAGGTGTTTTCCCTAAACGCTGCCAAGCCGCCGGGAGGCTGTGTTACCGGCCCATCCGTGCGGCGAATGTCTCTTGCAACCGATTCGGGCGACCTTCGCGCGAGGTCATTAGCGATGCCCCGGTACGGGGAGGGGCCGGCTTATAGGAAAATACGGGTTTCGCCGTCCGCCCCTGGGGGGAACTTGGGGTGGTCGGCGCGGCATTTCAAACTCTTATCAGGATCAGGATCAGCGTGGCCAAGGATACGACCAAGACGACCATCGAAGCCGATGGTCTGCGCTATCGCTCTAAAGCTCCCGGCTCGCCCTTCGCGGCGACCTCTTCGTTTGGCGCGGCAACCATGTCGTGCTTCCTTTGCGGTAAGCATCGCCCCCGCGCGCTGCTGAAGTCCCGCAAGTTGCTGGGCAAGTCCCAACCCGTCTGCGCTCCGTCCTGCAAGGAACTGGAAGAGCAGCTGGCAACCAAGAAGTAAGCCCAGGCTTACCGGGCGCCCTCAAGACGCCCTGAAGCAGCGTCCACAGACCGCGCGGTAACGGGAGTTGCCGCCGATCTCGACCTGCGCGCCTTCGGTCAGCTTTCGGCCGGCGGCGTCGACGCGCATGTTCATCGTCGCCTTGCGGCCGCAGTCGCAGATGGTCTTCATCTCGTCCATCTCGTCGGCCAGCGCCAGCAGCGCCGCCGAACCGGTGAACAAGGCGCCGCGGAAGTCGGTCCGCAGCCCGTAGCAGATCACGGGCACATGGCGCATGTGCGCGATCTCGTGGAGCGACCAGACCTGGTCCTGCGTGAGGAACTGCGCCTCGTCCAGCAGGATGCAGGCGATGCCCGGCGACTGCGTGATCAGCGCGCGGAAGTCCGTCTCGGCGGTGAACACCTCCGCCACGCGCTGCGGCCCCAGCCGCGAGGTGATGAATCCCTTGCCGTAGCGGTCGTCGACCCCGGCGGTGAACAGGCGCACCGCATGGCCGCGCTCCTCGTAGTTGTGCGCCACCTGCAGCAATGCGGTGGACTTGCCGGCATTCATCGCGGCGTAGCGAAAAAACAGTTTGGCCATGGTCCTTGCACGCCCGGTCCTGCCGGGCAGCGGGCGATTGTCGGTGCAATTGCGACCGTTCGTCGGCCGGTGCTTTCACCCCCGGGCAAGCGATGTAGCGGGGCGTCATACGCCCCACCTAATATGGATTGCGAGGGAATCGATGCACCGCCGGGACACGACCCCGCCGGTGCGAACAAGAGCGCCAAGCGAAGCGAGACCATGAGCAAAGACACCAGCACCGCCGTTCGGGAAGACGGCCTGCGCTACGCCTCCAAGCTGGGAGGGTCGCCGTTCCAGGGCAGCGGCCAGACCCGTTCCTGCTTCAAGTGCGGTCGGCACCGTCCTCCGAGCAGCCTGCAGTCCAAGCGCATCCTGGGCCGGACCGAACTGGTCTGCAAGCCCGCCTGCGAACCCAAGACCTGATTCCCCTTCCCGGCGGCCGTCTTCAGGCAGGACGGACGGCCGCCGTCGATCGGCGCGAATTGCCACGCCCGCGCGGCTATGGGCACAATCCCCCTTTTTCCCGAAGGCCGGCCCCGCGCCGCTTGATGCATGTCCTCCAGCACCCCGCCGCAAGGCGAAGTGACCTCCCCCGAAGTCCCGGACCCGAAGGCCCCCGTCGCCGAGACGACTGATGCCGCGCTGACGGCGCCGCAAGCCGACGCCGCGCCTGCCCCGGAAGCGGGAGATGCCGCCGGCGAGGCCAGCCCGCCCGACGCGAGCGCCGCGCCGAGTCCGGCCAAGCCGGCCGAGGGCGGACGCGTCGACGTCCAGGCGGTCGCCGCCAAGCTGAAGGAGCTCTTCCCGGCCCTGTTCGGCGGCGGCGCGAAGCCGCTGAAGCTGCGGGTCCAGTCCGACATCCAGCAGCGCGCCCCGGGCCAGTTCACGAAGGCCCAGCTGTCGGCCTTCCTGCGCCGCTATACCGGCGGCACCGGCTATCTGATCGCGCTGACTCGGGCCAAGACCCGCTTCGACCTGGACGGCCAGCCCGCCGGCGAGCTGAGCGACGAGCACCGCAACGCCGCCCAGGAAGAGCTGACTCGCCGACGTGGCATCACCGAGGCGCGTCGCGCCGAGGAAGACCGCGGACGCCAGGAACGCGCGCAGTTGCTGCGCGACTTCTCGCGCACCACGCTGACGCCGGCCAACTTCTGTGCGCTCAAGGGCCTGACGCAGGAACAGCTCGATGCCCAGCTGAAGCTGGCGCGCGAGGAGGAGGCGCAACAGCCGCCGCGTCAGGAGCGCCATGACCGGCCGCCCAGAGGCCAGGAGCATCGTCGTGGTGGCCCTCGTGGCGAAGAACGACCTGGCGGTCCCGGCCAGGCACCGCGCGGCGATGGACCCCGCCGTGATGGCCGCCCGAACGAAGGCCGCAAGCCGCCGCGCCAACCGCGCTGATCGGCTGACCGCGCGCTGACGCGCTCCCACCATGGTTGCCGACGAGCGCCCGCCGCGCAGCGAACGCGCCGGGCGCCGCGCGCATTGCGATGGCTGCAGCCGACCGTCGGTCGGCTGTTGGTGCGCGTGCGTGCGGCCGGTCGACAACCTCACCCCGCTGCTGATCCTCCAGGACCGCGACGAGGCCGGACAGGCCAAGGGCACGGCGAGCCTGCTGGCGCGCTGCCTGTCTCGCGTCGAACTGCGTATCGGCGAACGATTCGATCCGCCGGCCTCGACCGCCGGGCTCGTGTTGCTTTATCCGGCGGCGCCCGGCAACGCCGCGACCGTGGAACCAGCGCCTGCGCGCCACGGTGAGGCGCGCCATGGATATCCGCTCGCTGGTACGCCGCCGCTCACCACCCTGGTTGTCCTGGACGGGACCTGGCGCCGCAGTCGACGGCTGCTTCATGAGAACCCCTGGCTGCAGGCGCTCCCACGGATGGCGCTCGATGCGCCGCCGCCTTCGCGCTACGCCATCCGGCGCGCGCACGCGGCATCGCAACGCAGCACGCTCGAGGCCAGCGCCCTCGCGTTGGCACAGCTCGACGGCGACGAGTCGCGCTACGCACCCCTCTGGGCCGCCATGGACGCATTCATCGCCCTTCAGCAAGGGCTGGCTGAGCGCGCTCCCCCGGTCGGTGGAGCCGGCGCGCGGTAAGCTGCCCGGCCATGAATCCTTCCTCCCCCGCCAATCCCCCTTCCGAGCCCCGACTCACCTCGCTGTCGCACGGCGGCGGCTGCGGCTGCAAGATCGCGCCGGGCGTGCTCTCGGAAATCCTCCAGGGGACGAGTGCCCTACCCGTCCCCCGCGAACTGCTCGTCGGGATAGAGACGGCGGACGACGCTGCCGTCTATCGGCTCAACGACGAACAGGCGCTGATCGCCACCACCGACTTCTTCATGCCGATCGTCGACGACCCGAATGACTTCGGTCGCATCGCCGCGACCAACGCGATCAGCGACGTCTATGCCATGGGCGGCAAGCCCATCATGGCGCTGGCCCTGGTCGGCATGCCGGTCGCGGTCCTGAGCACGGCGACCATCGGCAGGATCCTCGAAGGCGGTGCGTCGGTCTGTCGCGAGGCGGGCATCCCGATCGCGGGCGGACACACGATCGATTCGGTCGAGCCGATCTATGGCCTGGTGGCGTTGGGACTGGTGCATCCCTCCCGGGTGAAGCGCAACGCGGATGCCCGCGCCGGCGATGTGCTGGTGCTGGGCAAGGCGCTGGGCGTCGGCGTGATGTCGGCAGCGCTCAAGAAGGGGAAGCTCGACGACGCGGCCTATCAGCGGATGCTCGCGACCACGACCAAGCTGAACACGCCCGGGCCGGAGCTGGCCGCGCTCGACGGCGTCCATGCGCTCACCGACGTCACCGGCTTTGGTTTGGCAGGGCACGCCTTGGAGATCGCGCGCGGATCGGGCTGCGCGGTGGAGATCGATTGGCGGGCGGTACCGCTGCTCGAAGGCGTGCCCTCGCTGGCGGGCGATGGCTTCGTGACCGGCGCATCGGGCCGCAACTGGGCCGCCTACGGCGCGGAGGTGGCCTTGGCCGGCTCGCTGCCCTCGCAGGCGCAAGCGCTCCTGAGCGATCCGCAGACCAGCGGTGGCTTGCTCGTGTCGTGCGCACCGGCTGCGGTGGACGCGGTACTCGCCGTCTTCGCGCGTCACGGGTTCGACGCGGCGGCGGTCATCGGCCGCGTCACGGCATCGGGAGAAGGTCCGAAGCTGCGCGTGACCTGAACGGCGCTGAAAAGAACAAAGGGCCCTCGCATGAGGGCCCTTGTTCGATTGGTTGCGGGGGCAGGATTTGAACCTACGACCTTTGGGTTATGAGCCCAACGAGCTACCAGACTGCTCCACCCCGCGATCGAAGAAAGAGAGTGTAGCACGGAACCGACCGTCGTCTCAACTTCTGACGACAGTCTTCGCAAGATTCAAAGGCCGGCCGCCTGCAACGACTGGAGGAAGCGATCAGCGTCCTGGAAGCCGATGACTCGCGCGCCAGCCAGTTCCTCCCCCTTGGGGTCGAAAAAGATCGTGCCGGGGGGACCGAACAGCTTGAAGCGCTTGAGCAGTTCGCGGTCTTCGGCGTTGTTCGCCGTGACATCAGCCTTCAGCAACAGCGCGCCGGCGAGCTTCGCCTGCACGCGCGCATCGGTGAAGGTGAAGCGCTCCATCTCCTTGCAGGACACACACCAGTCGGCGTAGAAATCCAGCATCACCGGCTTGCCGGCGGTGCGCAGCGCCTCGTCGAGCTCGGCGACGCTCTTGACCTTGTGGAAGTTCACCGCGACCGGCTCGCCAGCGGACACCGCCGCCGCTGCGCCCTTGCCCGCGCCCACGACACCCGCCAAGGGCTTCAGCGTGTCGGTGCCTCCAGCCGCGACGCCAATGAACTGCGACACGCCGAACACCATCGCCGCGACGGCGGCGCTCTTGCGCAGCCACACGCGGGGCGTGTTGGCCTCGACGCGCTGGAAAAGCCCCAGCAGCGCGGCCAGCGCGATCAACAGCGCCCCCCAGAGCAGCTGCGCGACGACCGCAGGCAGCACCGGCTGCACGATCCACAGCGCGACCGACAGCAGCAGCAGCCCGAAGAAATACTTGACCGTTTCCATCCAGGGCCCGGCGCGCGGCAGGAGCGTGCCCGCCGACAGGCCGAGCAGCAGCAGCGGGACGCTCATGCCCCAGGCCAGCGCGAACAGCGCCAGGCCGCCGACCGCCACATTGCCGGTCTGGCTGATGTAGAGCAGCGCGCCGGCCAGCGGCGCCGCGACGCAGGGGCTCACGATCAGCGCGGACAGCGCCCCCATCACGAAGACGCTGAAGAACTTACCGGCGGGCAAGCGCTGGGTCGCATCGGACACGCCGCCGGTGAAGCGGCTCGGCAACTGGATCTCGTAGACCCCGAACATCGACAGCGAGAAGCCGATCAGGAGCAGCGCGAACAGCGTCAGTACCCAGGGTTTCTGGAGGTAAGCCGCCAGGCCGCCACCCGCGAGGCCCGCCGCGACGCCCAGCGCCGTGTACAGCAGCGCCATGCCCAGCGAGTAGCTGAAGGCCAGGAAGAAGCCGCGCGCCCGCGACGGCGTGCCGCCTTGGCCGACGATGATCGACGACAGGATGGGGAGCATCGGCAGCACGCACGGCGTCAGCGACAACAGCACGCCGGCCGCGAAGAACGCGCCGATGACCAGCCACAGGCGGCCGGAAGCCAGCACCTCGTCCAGCGGCGAGCTCGAACGAGACGCCGCGGCGCCTGCGACCGCGCCTTCGGCGTTGCCGGTCGCCGCGGCGGCCGGCGTCGATGCCACTGCGTTCGATACGCCGAAACCGCTCAGCGCGTCCGGCGCCGCACCGATCTTCACGCCGCCGTCGCCGCCGAAGCCCTTCAGGCCCAGCGTCAGCTCGCTCTTCATCGGCGGATAGCACAAGCCCTTGTCCGCGCAGCCTTGGCCGGTCAGCACCAGCTTCAGCGGCGCCGCCTGCAGCGCCGTCACCGGCACCTTGATGCTCAGCCGGTCGCGGTAGGTCTCGACTTCCTTCTGGAAGGTCTCATCGAACTTGCGCTTGGGCGTCGGCCAGGCGATGTCGCCCAGCGTCGCGCCCGCCGGTTCCAGCTTGAACTGGTCGCGGTACATGTAATAGCCGGGCGCGATCGTGAAGTTCAGCTGGAACTCGCGATCGCCGGTCAACTGCACGTCGACCTTGAAGGCCTGGTCCGGGTCGAGGAAATCGTCGGCGCGGGCCGGGACGGCGAGCAGCGCCGAGGCCAGGGTCAGCAACAGGACCAGCGCCGGCATCAGGCGTCGCATCAAGGCAAGAGGGGTCATGAACGCGGGACGCGTGCGGCTTCGTGGACCGCGTCGTCGAGAGATCGGAAAGGCGCGAAGCTTAGCGCCAAGCGGCACGCCCTGTCGTTGGACCGGCGCCATGTCCGGCCTGCGCTGCGCGTATCGCGGATACACAAGAAAAAAGGCCAGCATTGCTGCTGGCCTTCATGCGCTTGGGCGGGTCGCTGATTATTCAGCGGCGTCGCCTTCAGCCGCTTCCGGACGATCAACCAGTTCGACGTACGCCATCGGAGCGTTGTCGCCGACACGGAAGCCCATCTTCAGGATGCGGGTGTAGCCGCCCGGACGGGTGGCGAAACGGGGGCCCAGCTCGTTGAACAGCTTGACGACGATGTCGCGGTCACGCAGGCGGTTGAACGCCAGGCGACGGTTGGCGACGGTCGGTTCCTTGGCCAGGGTGATCAGCGGCTCGACGATGCGACGCAGTTCCTTCGCCTTGGGCAGCGTGGTCTTGATCGCTTCGTGTTGCAGCAGCGAGACCGCCATGTTGCGGAACATCGCGGCGCGGTGTTCGCTGGTACGGTTCAGTTTGCGGAGGCCGTTACGGTGGCGCATGGTGCTTTCCTTTCCTTCAGTTATTGCCGGCAGCCGGATCAGGTACTGCCAGGGGCACCGGACGGGTCCTCAGACCCGCCCTCTTTCAAAAAATCAACGCTTGTCGAGACCTTGGGGCGGCCAGTTCTCGAGACGCGAGCCCAGGGTCAGGCCGCGCGAGGCGAGCACTTCCTTGATCTCGTTGAGCGACTTGCGACCCAGGTTCGGGGTCTTCAGCAGCTCGGTCTCGGTGCGCTGGATCAGGTCACCGATGTAATAGATGTTCTCGGCCTTCAGGCAGTTGGCCGAGCGCACGGTCAGCTCGAGCTCGTCGACCGGACGCAGCAGGATCGGATCGAAGCTGCTGGAACGGGCGGCCGGCGCCTGGTCGAAGACGTCGACCAGATCGGTGCCTTGCAGCTGGGCGAAGACGGCCATCTGCTCGACCAGGATCTTGGCCGAGGCGCGGATCGCTTCTTCCGGGCTGATCGCGCCGTTGGTCTCGATCTCCATGACCAGCTTGTCCAGGTCGGTACGCTGCTCGACGCGGGCGTTCTCGACGGCATAGCTGACGCGCTTGACCGGGCTGAACGAGGCGTCCAGCACGATGCGACCGATGGCCTTGGTCGGCTCGTCGCCGTAGCGGCGCATGTTGCCAGGCACGTAGCCGCGGCCCTTTTCGACCTTGATCTGCATGTCCAGCTTGCCGCCTTGCGACAGGTGGGCGATGACGTGCTCAGGGTTGATGATCTCGACGTCGTGCGGGGTCTGGATGTCAGCGGCGGTGACGGGGCCTTCGCCTTCCTTGCGCAGGACCAGCGTCACTTCCTCACGGTTGTGCAGGCGGAACACCACGCCCTTCAGGTTCAGCATGATGTGGACCACATCTTCCTGAACGCCGTCGATGGCGGAGTACTCGTGCAGCACGCCCGCGATCGTCACTTCCGTCGGCGCATAACCCACCATCGAGGACAGCAGCACACGGCGCAGGGCGTTGCCCAGGGTGTGGCCATAGCCGCGTTCGAACGGCTCCAGGATCACCTTGGCGCGATGACCGCCCAGGGGCTCCACAGTGATGGATTTGGGTTTGAGCAGATTCGTTTGCATGAGGTCTTTCTTTCAATACCCTCGGTTCGTTACACCGATAAGGCTGAGGGACCAACCAGGCGCGCCCAATACAGCTGACGACGCCCGGACGAGGAAAAGCCGAGCAGGCCCCTGCGGGGCCGCTCGGCAGGCACGAAAGAATTAACGCGAGTACAACTCAACGATCAGCGATTCGTTGATCTCGGCGCCGAACTCGTCGCGATCCGGCGTCTTCTTGAAGACGCCTTCCATCTTGGTGGCGTCGACGGCCACCCAGGCCGGCAGGCCGATCGACTCGGCCAGCTTCAGGCTGTCGACGATGCGCAGCTGCTTCTTGGCCTTCTCGCGCACGGCGACGACGTCGCCGGCCTTCACCAGGTAGGAAGCGATGTTCACGACCTCGCCGTTCACCGTGATGCTCTTGTGCGAGACCAGCTGGCGGGCTTCCGCGCGCGTCGAGCCGAAGCCCATGCGATAGACGACGTTGTCCAGGCGCGATTCCAGCAGGACCAGCAGGTTCACACCGGTCGAGCCCTTGCGGCGCTCGGCTTCGGCGAAGTAGCGGCGGAACTGGCGCTCCAGCACGCCGTACATGCGCTTGACCTTCTGCTTCTCGCGCAGCTGCAGACCGAAGTCGGAGGTGCGCTGGCCCGAAGTACGGCCGTGCTGGCCGGGCTTGGTGTCGAACTTGGCCTTGTCGCTGATGGCGCGGCGGGCGCTCTTCAGGAACAGGTCGGTGCCTTCACGGCGGGAAAGTTTGGCCTTCGGGCCGAGGTAACGTGCCACTTTGCGTGTCCTTCATCAATCTGACGCGCGCCCGGAGACATTCCAGGCTGCGCGCGAGTCCGGCCAGTGTTTTTGTAGGCTCGGACGGTGGGCTTCAAGAAGTCGAAGACTTCGGCTGAGGGGCGTTTCCACCATCCTCAGCAAAACGGCCGGCTGGCACTGACGCGCCAGCCGGCTGGATCTGATCGAATCAGCGATTATCGCACTGATTGCGATCGCTCTGCGCAAGCGCTTAGATGCGGCGACGCTTCTGCGGACGGCAGCCGTTGTGCGGCACCGGCGTCACGTCGGAGATCGAGTTGATGCGGATGCCCAGCGCGGCCAGGGCACGCACCGAGGATTCGCGACCCGGGCCGGGGCCCTTGATCTTGACGTCCAGGTTCTTGATGCCCTGCTCCTGAGCGGCACGGCCGGCCACTTCGGCAGCCACCTGGGCCGCGAAAGGAGTCGACTTGCGCGAGCCCTTGAAGCCCTGGCCGCCCGAGGAGGCCCAGGACAGCGCACCACCTTGACGATCGGTGATCGTGATGATGGTGTTGTTGAACGACGCGTGCACGTGGGCGATGCCGTCGGCAACGTTCTTCCGAACCTTCTTGCGAACGCGCTGGGCAGCCGAGTTATTGGGTGCTTTTGCCATGGTTTGCTTTCTTCAGATGCCGCCGATTACTTCTTGCCGGTCGCCGCCGACTTGCGCGGACCCTTGCGGGTACGGGCGTTCGTGCGGGTACGCTGGCCGCGCACCGGCAGGCCACGGCGATGGCGGAAGCCACGATAGCAACCCAGGTCCATCAGGCGCTTGATGTTGATGGACATCTCGCGACGCAGGTCGCCTTCGATGGTCAGGCGGCCCACTTCCTCACGGATCTTTTCCAGATCGGAGTCGGTCAGGTCCTTGACCTTCTTGTCCAGCGGAATGCCGCAGCTGTTGCAGATCTTCTGCGCGGTCGTACGGCCAATGCCGTAGATCGAGGTCAGACCGATCTCGGTGTGCTTGTGCGGCGGAATGTTGATACCAGCAATACGTGCCATGTGCGTCCTCTAATTCGCTTGCAGTCGTGAGGCCAATCAGCCTTGGCGCTGCTTGTGGCGGGGATCGGTACAGATCACACGCACCACGCCATTACGACGGATGATCTTGCAATTGCGGCACATCTTCTTGACGGATGCCGAAACTTTCATGGTCTGCTCCTTGACCTACTCTGTTCGCTCAATCAGCGTTAATCCGGGGGGTTGCTAAAAAGCTCACTTCGCCCGGAACACGATGCGAGCACGACTCAAATCGTACGGCGTCAATTCCACAGTCACCTTGTCGCCTGGGAGGATTCGGATGTAGTGCATCCGCATCTTCCCGGAAATGTGACCGAGAACGACGTGACCGTTCTCCAGCTTGACTCGGAAGGTTGCATTCGGGAGGTTCTCGAGAATCTCGCCTTGCATCTGAATGACGTCGTCTTTCGCCATACCTTCGATACTTGCCGAATTGGGTCTGAATGTTTACCTAGCCTGGTGCATCAGTTGGCCTTGAAGCTGGCCTTCTTCAGCAGGGACTCATACTGCTGGCTCATCACATAGGACTGGACCTGGGCCCAGAAGTCCATCGTGACGACCACGATGATCAACAGCGACGTGCCACCGAAATAGAACGGGACGTTGTACTTCAGCGTCAGGAACTCAGGCAGCAGGCACACGCCGGTGATGTACACCGCCCCGGCCAGCGTCAGCCGGGACAGGATCTTGTCGATGTGCCGAGCCGTCTGGTCACCGGGACGGATCCCGGGGATGAACGCACCGCTCTTCTTCAGGTTGTCTGCGGTCTCACGGCTGTTGAACACCAGCGCCGTGTAGAAGAAGCAGAAGAACACGATCGCAGCCGAATACAGCAGCACATAGATCGGTTGTCCCGGACGCAGCGCATCCGCGATGTCCTTCAGCCAGCGCATGCTGTCGCCAGTCGCGAACCAGCTCACCAGCGTGGTGGGCAGCAAGATGATCGACGACGCGAAGATCGGCGGAATCACACCCGACATGTTCAGCTTCAGCGGCAGATGCGAACTCTGGCCGCCGTAGACCTTGTTCCCGACCTGACGCTTCGCGTAGTTCACCAGGATCTTGCGCTGGCCACGTTCGACGAACACGACCAGGTAAGTCACCGCGGCCACGATCACGATCACGATCAGGCACGAGAACACGCTCATCGCACCGGTACGAACCAGCTCGAGCAGGCCGCCGATGGCGCCTGGCAGACCAGCGGCGATGCCGCCGAAGATCAGGATCGAGATGCCGTTGCCCAGACCGCGCTCGGTGATCTGCTCACCCAGCCACATCAGGAACATCGTGCCGGCCACCAGACTGGTCACCGCAGTGATGCGGAACCCGAAGCCCGGGCTCAACACCAGCCCCGGAGAGCTCTCCAGAGCGAACGCGATGCTCAGACTCTGGAAGATCGCCAGGCCCAGCGTGCCGTAGCGCGTGTACTGCGTGATCTTGCGACGCCCCGCCTCGCCTTCCTTCTTCAGCGCTTCCAGGCTCGGCACCACGTAGGTCATGAGCTGCATGACGATCGAGGCCGAGATGTAGGGCATGATGCCCAGCGCGAAGACGGTGAAGCGCGACAGCGCACCGCCCGAGAACATGTTGAACAGGCTCAGGATCCCGCCCTGCTGGCCCTTGAACAGCTGCTGAAGCTGCGCAGGATCGATACCGGGCACGGGGATGTGCGCCCCGATGCGGTAAACCACCAGCGCGAGGACCAGGAACACCAGCCGGCGACGCAGGTCGCCGAACTTGCCGCTCTTGGCCAACTGGGATGCGTTGCTTGCCACTGCCGCCTAGTCCTGTGCTTGGCTGATTAAGCGACGGAGCCGCCGGCGGCTTCGATCGCCGCCTTCGCGCCGGCCGTCACGCCCAGACCCTTGATCGACACCTTGCGGGTGATCTCGCCGGACTTGATGACCTTCACCGACTTCGCCAGCTCCGACACCAGGCCGACAGCCTTCAGCGTCAGCAGGTCGATTTCGTCGCCGGTCAGCTGGTTCAGTTCCGACAGCGTCACTTCCGCGTTGAACGGACGAGCCAGGGACTTGAAACCACGCTTGGGCAGGCGACGCTGCAGCGGCATCTGGCCGCCTTCGAAGCCGACCTTGTGGAAGCCACCGGCGCGCGACTTCTGACCCTTGTGACCACGGCCGGCGGTCTTACCCAGACCCGAGCCGATGCCACGGCCCACGCGACGCTTGGCGTGCTTGGCACCAGCGGCGGGCTTGATGGTATTGAGTTGCATCTTCTATTCCTCGTCGATGCTGTGCTTACAGCACCTGCACCAGGTAGGCGATCTTGTTGATCATGCCGCGCACCGCGGGCGTGTCTTCCAGCGTCTTCGTGCTGTTCAGCTTGCGAAGACCCAGGCCGACGACCGTCGCGCGATGGTCGGCGCGGCAGCCGATCGGGCTGCGGACCAGCTTGACCGTGAGCGTTTTCTTGTCAGACATCTCGATCTCCTGGCGCTCAGTTGAAGATTTCTTCAACCGTCTTGCCGCGCTTGGCCGCCACTTGGGCGGGCGTGGAACAGCGCTTGAGCGCGTCCAGCGTGGCACGAACCATGTTGTAGGGGTTGGTCGAACCGTGGCTCTTGGTCACGATGTCGGTCACGCCCATCACCTCGAAGACAGCGCGCATCGGGCCGCCAGCGATCACGCCGGTACCGGCGGGAGCCGGAGCCATGATCACGTGCGCCGCGCCGTGCTCACCCACCACGTTGTGCTGGATGGTGCCGTTCTTCAGGGCGACCTTGATCATGTTGCGGCGGGCCGATTCCATCGCCTTCTGCACGGCGACGGGCACTTCCTTGGCCTTGCCCTTGCCCATGCCGATGCGGCCATCGCCGTCACCGACCACGGTCAGCGCAGCGAAGGACAGCGTGCGGCCGCCCTTCACAACTTTCGTGACGCGGTTGACCGCGATCATCTTTTCCTTCAGGCCGTCGTCGTTGCCTTCGGTCTGAGCGCGGGGTTGAAACTTTGCCATTTCCTAATCCTTTGAGCGTCAGAACTGCAGGCCGGCTTCGCGAGCGGCTTCAGCCAGGGCCTTGACACGGCCGTGGTAGGCGAAGCCCGAACGGTCGAAAGCCACCTTCTCGACGCCAGCGGCCTTCGCCTTCTCGGCGATGCGCTTGCCGATCAGGCTCGCGGCGGCCACGTTGCCGCCCTTGCCGGACAGCTGCGTGCGCACTTCCTTCTCGGCGGTCGAAGCGGAAGCCAGCACGCGCTGACCGTCTTCGGAGATGACCGAGGCGTAGATGTGCAGGTTCGAGCGGAAGACCGTCAGACGGGCCACGCGCTGCAGGGCGATGCGGGCACGCGTTTGACGCGAACGACGCAGGCGTTGTTCCTTCTTGTTCAGCATGGCGCGGCTCCTTACTTCTTCTTGGTCTCTTTGAGGGAGACCTTCTCGTCGGCGTAACGGATGCCCTTGCCCTTGTAGGGCTCCGGCGGACGGATCGCGCGCACTTCGGCAGCGATCTGGCCGACGACCTGGCGATCCGCACCCTTGATCAGGATTTCCGTCTGGGTCGGGCACTCGACCTTGATACCAGCCGGCATGTCCTTGACCACCGGATGCGAGAAACCGATCTGCAGGTTCAGCTTCTGGCCTTGGGCCTGGGCACGGAAGCCCACGCCAACCAGGTTCAGCTTCTTCTCGAAGCCCTTGCTGACGCCGTTGACCATGTTGTTCAGCAGCGCGCGCATCGTGCCGCTCATCGCATCGGCTTCAGCCGATTCGTTGACCGGGACGAAAGTCAGCTTGCCGCCTTCCAGCTTGACCGTGACCAGCGGATTCGCGGCCACGAACAGGGTGCCCTGGGCACCCTTGACGCTGATCTTCTCAGCGGCGATCGTCGCTTCCACGCCTTGCGGGAGGACGACCGGCATTTTTCCAACGCGGGACATTGTCTGTCTCTCCTTGGCTTAGGCGACGTAGCAAAGCACTTCGCCGCCGACACCGGCTTGACGTGCCTTGCGGTCGGTCATCACGCCCTTCGGGGTCGTGACGATCGCCACGCCCAGGCCATTCATGACCTGGGGAATGTCGTGGCGGCCCTTGTAGATGCGCAGGCCGGGACGGCTCACGCGCTCGATGCGCTCGATCACCGGACGACCGGCGTAATACTTCAGCGCGATCTCGAGCTCGGGGCGGGCAGCATCGCCACGCACCGCGAAATCGTCGATATAGCCTTCATCCTTCAGGACCTTGGCGATCGCGACCTTCAGCTTCGACGAAGGCATCACGACGCTGGCCTTCTCAACGCTCTGGGCGTTGCGAATGCGGGTCAGCATATCGGCGATAGGATCACTCATGCTCATACGAAATCTCCTAAACCTGCCGATTACCAGCTGGCCTTGACGACACCGGGGATGTCGCCCTTGAAGGCCAGCTCACGAATCTTGTTACGAGCCAGGCCGAACTTGCGGAACGTGCCACGGGGGCGGCCGGTCAGTTCACAGCGGTTGCGCTGGCGGGTCGGGTTGGCATTCCGGGGCAGCTTCTGCAGCTCCAGACGGGCCAGATAGCGCTCTTCGTCCGACTTCTTGCTGTCGTCGATGATGGCCTTCAGTTCCGCGTACTTCTTGGCGTACTTGGCGACCAGTTGGGCGCGCTTCAGCTCACGTTGCTTGATCGAGAGTTTTGCCACGGGTCACCTCAGTTCTTGAACGGGAACTTGAACGCAGCCAGCAGAGCCTTGGCTTCGTCGTCCGTCTTGGCCGTCGTCGTGATGCTGATGTTCAGACCACGCAGAGCATCCACCTTGTCGTACTCGATTTCGGGGAAGATGATCTGTTCCTTGACGCCGATGTTGTAGTTGCCGCGACCGTCGAACGAGCGACCGGAGATACCGCGGAAGTCACGCACGCGCGGCAGGGCCACGGTGACGAAACGGTCCAGGAATTCGTACATCGTGGCGCCACGCAGGGTCACCATGCAGCCGATGGGCACACCGTCACGGATCTTGAAGCCGGCGATCGCCTTCTTCGACTTGGTGACGACAGGCTTCTGGCCGGCGATCTTGGTCAGGTCGCCCACGGCGTGGTCCATGACCTTCTTGTCGGCGACCGCCTCGCTCACGCCCATGTTCAGCGTGATCTTGGTGATGCGCGGCACTTCCATGACGGACTTGTAGCCGAACTTCTCGGTCAGACCCGGGACGACCTTCTCGCGATAGAACTCTTGCAAACGAGCCATGTCTTACCCCTTAGGCCTTGATCTCTTCGCCGGTCGACTTGAACACGCGCACCCGCTTGCCATCCGCGCCGAGCTTGATGCCCACGCGATCGGCCTTGCCGGCAGCGGCGTTGAAGATCGCCACGTTGGATTGATGGATGGGCATGGACTTGTCGACGATGCCGCCAGTCGTGCCCTTCAGCGGGTTCGGCTTGACGTGCTTCTTGACGACGTTGATGCCTTCGACGACGACATGGTCGGCATCGACGCGCAGCGTCACGGTTCCGCGCTTACCCTTGTCGCGGCCGGTCAGGACGATGACCTCGTCGCCTGTGCGAATCTTGTTCATGGCAATACCTTTGTCTGAGCGGGGCTTAGAGCACCTCAGGCGCCAGCGACACGATCTTCATGAAGCGCTCGGTACGCAGTTCACGCGTGACCGGGCCGAAGATGCGGGTGCCGATGGGCTCCAGCTTGGCGTTCAGCAGCACGGCGGCATTGCCGTCGAACTTGACCAGGGAGCCGTCCTGGCGGCGCACACCCTTGGCAGTGCGCACGACCACCGCGTTGTAGACCTCGCCCTTCTTGACGCGGCCGCGCGGAGCAGCTTCCTTGATGCTGACCTTGATGATGTCGCCAATATGCGCATAGCGACGCTTGGAACCACCAAGCACCTTGATGCACATGACGGACTTGGCGCCAGTGTTGTCCGCGACGTCGAGTCGCGATTGCATTTGGATCATGTCTGTCCCCAACTTTTCCCGCTCAGGCAACTGCGACCATCGCAGCCATCCAGAGAGCGGTCAGTCTTGGGCCCGTAAGCCAATCACCTGTCACCTTGCGGCGACCCGCGTCTGGCCTAAATGGGCAAGAAACCTAGAACCGAAGGCGGCGCGTTTCAGGAGCGGGCCCCGAAACCCCGTTGAGCAACGGAGCCACCATTCGGCGAAGCTGCGGATTATGCGCGAAGCACAATCCGCCTGTCAACTGACGGATATAGCTGTCAGAGCGCCTGCGCCTGCTTGAGCAGCGTGCCGGCGTCACTGACCTCGAACTTGCCGGGCGCCTCGATGTTCAGCGTCTTGACGACGCCGTCCTTGACCAGCATCGAGTAGCGCTGCGAGCGCAGGCCCATGCCGCGGGCGACCAGGTCCAGCGTCAGACCCGTGGCCTGCGTGAAAGCCGCGCTGCCGTCAGCCATCATGCGAACCTTGCCCGCTGTCTTCTGTTCGCGGCCCCAAGCGCCCATCACGAATGCGTCATTCACCGAGATGCACCAGACCTCGTCGACGCCCGCGGCCTTGAATGCGTCGGCTTGGGCCACATAGCCCGGAACGTGCTGCGCGGAGCATGTCGGCGTGAAAGCACCCGGCAGCGCGAAGATCGCCACGGTCTTGCCTGCGGTCAGCTTCTCGATGTCAAAGCTGTTCGGACCGAGCGAGCAGCCCTCGCCCTCGACTTCGATGAATTCCTGCAGATTGCCGGCCGGCAGTCGATCGCCCACTTTCAGCATGACGCACTCCTGGTAGATGTTGTGAAGAAAAGGAAAGCGGCAGAGTGTGCCGCGAAAAATGAAAAATGGCTGCACACCGGGATTACCGGCGTACAGCCATTCATGTGCCAGAGAACGGGGCGCTCCCGGCAGGCACCGCCACGACGGCGGCGCAGGCGATCAGACCAGCTGAGCCTTCTCGACCAGGCGGGTCACCACCCAGCTCTTGGTCTTGGACAGCGGACGGCCTTCGGCGATCTCGACCACGTCACCCATCTTGTACTCGCCCTTTTCGTCATGGGCGTGGTACTTGCGGGAACGAGCCACGATCTTGCCGTAGAGCTCGTGCTTGGCACGGCGCTCGACCAGCACGGTGACGGTCTTGGCGCGCTTGTCGCTGACGACGCGACCGATCAGGGTGCGGGTGTTCTTCTCTTGAGCTTGCGTCATTTCGCGGCTCCCTTCTTCTCGGCCAGGATGGTCTTGGCGCGGGCGATGTCACGACGCGTCTTGCCCAGCACCGAGGTGTTGGTCAGTTGTTGCGTCGCCTTTTGCATGCGCAGACCAAAGTGGGCCTTCAGCAGATCGGTGACTTCCTTCTTCAGGGCAGCCACGTCCTTCGCGCGCAGTTCAGATGCTTTCATGGGGTGTTCTCCAATCAGGCGCCGAGCTGGCGGGTCACGAAGGTGCAGCGCAGGGGCAGCTTGGCAGCGGCCAGCGTGAACGCTTCGCGCGCCAGAGCCTCAGGCACGCCATTGACCTCGTAGAGCACCTTGCCGGGCTGGATCTCAGCCACGTAGTACTCCGGGTTGCCCTTGCCGTTACCCATACGGACTTCGGCAGGCTTTTGCGAGATCGGCTTGTCCGGGAAGATGCGGATGAAGATCCGGCCACCGCGCTTGATGTGACGCGAGATGGCACGGCGAGCCGCTTCGATCTGGCGGGCCGTGATGCGGCCGCGCTCGGTGGCCTTCAGGCCGAAGTCACCGAAAGCGACGGTCGCGCCGCGGGTCGCAACACCAGTGTTGCGGCCCTTTTGCTCCTTGCGATATTTGCGACGAGCGGGTTGCAGCATGTTGAGTTCTCCTTACGCCTGGCCGCCGTCAGCGGCGGGCTTGCGCACCACACGCTTCGCAGCAGGCTTGTCGCCGCCTTCGGCAGGCTTGTCGCCACGACCACGGCCACCCGGCGCGCCCGGACGGGCATTGCGACGGGGACGACGATCATCTTCGGCACCCGGGGGGGTGTTGATCACGGGAGCCTCGCCATTGGCCAGGCGGTCGCCGCGGTACACCCACACCTTGACGCCGATCACGCCGTAGGTGGTCTTGGCTTCGGAGAAGCCGTAATCGATGTCGGCCTTCAGGGTGTGCAGCGGCACACGACCTTCGCGATACCACTCGGTACGAGCGATTTCGATGCCGTTCAGACGGCCGGCGGACATGATCTTGATGCCCTGCGCGCCCAGGCGCATCGCGTTCTGCATCGCGCGCTTCATCGCGCGGCGGAACATGATGCGCTTCTCGAGCTGCTGGGTGATCGAGTCGGCGATCAGCTGGGCATCGATCTCGGGCTTGCGCACTTCTTCGATGTTGACCGCGACGGGCACGCCCAGACGCTTGGCCAGCTCGGCCTTCAGGTTCTCGATGTCCTCGCCCTTCTTGCCGATCACCACGCCCGGACGGGCCGAGAAGATCGTGATGCGGGCGTTCTTCGCAGGACGCTCGATCAGGATGCGCGAAACGGCGGCGTTCTTCAGCTTGGCCTTCAGGAAGTCGCGCACTTGCAGATCTTCGGCCAGCATGCTGGCGAAGTTCTGGTTGTTCGCGTACCAGCGCGACGCCCAGTTACGGGTGACGGGCAGGCGGAAGCCAGTCGGATGAATTTTCTGTCCCATAGTCTTCCTTCAGGCTCAGTTGCCGACGGTCACGTAGATATGGCAGGTCGGCTTGCTGATGCGATTGCCGCGGCCCTTGGCGCGCGCGGAGAACCGCTTCAGCGTGGTGCCCTGCTCCACGTAGATCGAAGTGACCTTCAGCTCGTCAATGTCGGCACCGTCGTTGTGCTCGGCATTGGCGATGGCCGATTCCAGCGCCTTCTTGATGATCAGCGCGGCCTTCTTCTGGGTGAACTCCAGGATGTTCAGCGCTTGATCCACCTTCTTGCCACGGATCAGGTCCGCCACCAGGCGGCCCTTATCGAACGACAGGCGGACGCCACGAACGATTGCTTTGGTTTCCATCGTCGTCATCCTTACTTCTTACCGGCCTTCTTGTCGGCCGGGTGGCCCTTGAAGGTGCGGGTCAGAGCGAATTCACCCAGCTTGTGGCCGACCATCTGGTCAGACACGTAGACCGGCACGTGCTGCTTGCCGTTGTGCACGGCGATCGTCAGACCGATGAACTCGGGCAGGATCGTCGAGCGACGCGACCAGGTCTTGATGGGCTTCTTGTCCTTGATGGCAACGGCCTTGTCGACCTTGGCCATCAGGTGGTGATCCACGAAGGGACCCTTCTTGAGGGAACGAGTCATGTGGTCAACCCCTTACTTCTTGCGACGCGAGACGATGAAGGTCTGCGTGCGCTTGTTGTTGCGAGTGCGGTAGCCCTTCGTCAGGGTGTTCCACGGCGACACAGGGGCCTGACCTTCACCCGTACGACCCTCACCACCACCGTGCGGGTGGTCGACCGGGTTCATGGCGGTACCACGCACGGTCGGGCGGATGCCCTTCCAGCGGATGGCGCCGGCCTTGCCGTACTGGCGCAGGCTGTGCTCTTCGTTGCTCACTTCACCGATGGTGGCGCGGCAGTCGATGTGCACGCGGCGGACTTCGCCGGAGCGCAGACGGATCTGGGCGTACATGCCGTCACGGGCCATCAGCACGACCGACGTACCGGCGGAACGAGCGATCTGGGCACCCTTGCTCGGCAGCAGTTCCACGCAGTGGATCGTCGAACCCACGGGAATGTTGCGGATGGGCAGCGTGTTGCCGACCTTGATCGGGGCTTCCGCGCCGCTCAGGATCGAAGAACCGACTTCCAGGTTGCGCGGGGCGATGATGTAGCGACGCTCGCCGTCGGCATAGCACACCAGGGCGATGTGAGCCGTGCGGTTCGGGTCGTACTCGATGCGCTCGACCTTCGCCGGGATGCCGTCCTTGTTGCGACGGAAGTCCACCACGCGGTAGTGGTGCTTGTGACCACCGCCCTTGTGGCGCATCGTGATGTGACCGTTGTTGTTACGGCCAGACTTTTGCTTCTGGGGCTCGAGCAGCGAAGCCTCGGGAGCGCCCTTGTGCAGGTGCTTGTGCACCACCTTCACCACGCCACGACGGCCTGGCGAAGTCGGCTTGACTTTAACGACGGCCATTACGCAGCCTCCCCGGAGAAGTTGAGCTCCTGGCCAGCCTTCAGCGACACATACGCCTTCTTGACGTGGTCACGACGGCCCAGACAGCCACCGAAGCGCTTGGTCTTGCCCTTGACGTTGACGATGTTCACCGCCTCGACTTCAACCTTGAACATCAGTTCAACGGCGGCCTTGACTTCAGGCTTCGTCGCGTCGCGCAGGACCTTGAACAGGACTTGGTTGTGCTTTTCGCCAGCCATCGTGGCCTTCTCGGACACGATCGGAGCGAGCAGCACCTTGGCCAGACGGCCGTCAGCAAACTTGGGCGCGCTCATGCCAGCATCTCCTTCAGTTGCTCGATCGCGGCCTTCGTCACCAGGACCTTCTTGTAGAAGACCAGGGACAGCGGATCGACATAGCGCGGCTCGACGACCAGCACGTTGGCCAGGTTGCGCGAAGCCAGCAGCAGGTTGTCATCGACCTGATCGGAGATGACCATGACGTGGTCCAGACCCATGCCCTTGAGCTTGGCTGCCAGCAGCTTGGTCTTCGGGGCTTCGATCGAGATCGAATCCACGACAGCCAGGCGGCCTTCGCGGGCCAGTTGCGACAGGATCGCGGCCATGCCGGCGCGGTACATCTTCTTGTTCAGCTTGTGCGAGAAGTTCTCGTCCGGCTTGTTCGGGAAGATGCGACCGCCCCCACGCCACAGCGGCGAGGACGTCATACCAGCACGCGCGTTGCCAGTGCCCTTCTGACGGAACGGCTTCTTCGTCGAGTGACGGACTTCAGCGCGGGTCAGCTGAGCGCGGGTGCCTTGACGGGCGTTGGCCTGATAAGCCACGACCACCTGGTGCACCAGGGCTTCGTTGTAATCACGAGCGAAAAGGGTGTCGGGAGCGTCGACCTTCGACGTCGCCTGACCCTGCTCATTCAGGAGCTCGAGTTGCATCAGTTGGCTCCCTTCTTGACCTTGACCTTGACGGCCGGACGGATCACGACGAATCCTTCCTTCGCGCCAGGAACGGCACCACGGACCAGCACCAGCTGGCGGGCTTCGTCGATACGGACCACGTCCAGGTTCTGGACGGTCACGGTGACGTCGCCGAGGTGGCCGGACATCTTCTTGCCCGGGAACACGCGGCCCGGATCCTGCGCCATCGAGATGGAGCCAGGAACGTTGTGCGAGCGGCTGTTACCGTGCGAAGCGCGCTGCGAACCGAAGTTGTGGCGCTTGATGGTGCCTGCGAAGCCCTTGCCGATCGAGGTGCCCTGCACGTCGACCAGTTGGCCGGCGGCGAACAGCGTCACGGGGACTTGAGCGCCGGCCTTGTATTCGGCGGCGACCGCGGCATCCACGCGGAATTCCTTGATGATTTCACCGGCTTCGACGCCAGCCTTGGCGAGGTGACCCGCTTCCGGCTTCGTGACACGGGACGCCTTGCGCGCGCCGTAGGTCACTTGAATGGCGCTGTAGCCGTCGGACTCTTCGGTCTTGATCTGGGTCACGCGGTTGTTGGACACGTCCAGCACGGTCACGGGGACGGTATCGCCGTCGACCGTGAACACACGCATCATGCCCACCTTGCGGCCCAGCAATCCGAGACGATTGCTAAGACTCATGGTTTTCTCCTGACCCCGAACGCGCCGACGGAGACACCGCCCCGCGCCTGAAGTCATTTCACACACCCGACATCGATTGGCCGGGCCGACAAGCACCGCTCCTTCGTTGAGGACAGGGGTAAAGGCCCCGACACCCCTCCGACGGCGATGCGACGAAGCCGCACCAGGAAACCCCGGCGCGGAAAAGCTGCGGAGTATAGCGTCAACCCTGATCGCACCGCAAGCGAGCCGCTTCGCGCTCCAAAGAAAAAGGCGACCCGAAGGTCGCCTTCCTGAGGGCGGCCGGATCGCTCCGGCGGCCTGGCCGCATTACTGCAGCTTGATCTCGACGTCCACGCCAGCCGGCAGGTCCAGCTTCATCAGCGCGTCGACCGTCTTGTCGGTCGGATCGACGATGTCCATCAGACGCTGGTGGGTGCGGATTTCAAACTGGTCGCGCGACGTCTTGTTGACGTGCGGCGAACGCAGGATGTCGAAACGCTCCTTGCGGGTCGGCAGGGGCACGGGGCCCTTGACGATCGCGCCGGTGCGCTTGGCGGTGTCCACGATTTCCAGCGCCGATTGGTCGATCAGCTTGTAATCGAAGGCCTTCAGCCGGATGCGGATCTTTTGCTTGGTAGACATGACTTTTCCTTCAAAGAGCGACGCAATGCCACAGGCATCGCGGAGGCAGCATTGGCGCCGCCGAGCACCGAGCGCGCCGCTCGCCGAAGCTGGCGGCGCCCTTCACCGGCACCCAGCGGGTACCAGCAAAAGATTTACTCGATGATGGTGGCCACGACGCCCGAGCCGACGGTACGACCGCCTTCACGGATGGCGAAGCGCAGACCTTCTTCCATGGCGATCGGGGCGATCAGCTTCACGGTGATGCTGACGTTGTCGCCCGGCATGACCATTTCCTTGTCCTTCGGCAGCTCCACGGCACCAGTCACGTCCGTCGTGCGGAAGTAGAACTGGGGACGGTAGTTGTTGAAGAACGGGGTGTGACGGCCGCCTTCTTCCTTGCTCAGCACGTAGATCTCAGCAGTGAAGTGCGTGTGCGGCTTGATCGTGCCCGGCTTGGCCAGCACTTGGCCGCGCTCGACGTCCTCGCGCTTGGTGCCGCGCAGCAGGATGCCCACGTTGTCGCCCGCCTGGCCCTGGTCCAGCAGCTTGCGGAACATTTCCACGCCGGTGACGGTGGTCTTCTGCAGATCGCGGATGCCCACGATCTCGATTTCCTCGCCGACCTTGATGATGCCGCGCTCGACGCGACCGGTCACCACCGTGCCACGACCCGAGATCGAGAACACGTCTTCCACCGGCAGCAGGAACGCACCGTCCACCGCGCGCTCAGGCGTGGGGATGTAGCTGTCCAGCGCGTCGGCCAGGCGCATGATCGCCTGCTCGCCCAGGTCGCCCTTGTCGCCTTCCAGCGCCAGCTTGGCCGAACCCTTGATGATCGGGGTGTCGTCGCCCGGGAAGTCGTACTTGCTCAGCAGCTCGCGGACTTCCATTTCCACCAGCTCCAGCAGCTCGGCGTCGTCCACCATGTCGCACTTGTTCAGGAAGACGATGATGTACTTCACGCCAACCTGACGAGCCAGCAGGATGTGCTCGCGGGTCTGGGGCATCGGGCCGTCAGCGGCCGAGCACACCAGGATCGCGCCGTCCATCTGCGCCGCGCCCGTGATCATGTTCTTCACATAGTCGGCGTGGCCCGGGCAGTCAACGTGCGCGTAGTGGCGGTTGGCCGTCTCGTACTCGACGTGCGCGGTGTTGATCGTGATGCCGCGGGCCTTTTCTTCCGGCGCCGCGTCGATCTGGTCGTAGGCCTTGGCTTCGCCGCCGAACTTGGCCGCCAGCACGGTCGCGATCGCGGCCGTCAGCGTCGTCTTGCCGTGGTCAACGTGACCAATCGTGCCCACGTTCACGTGCGGCTTGGTACGTTCAAACTT